>JAYTHD010000193.1:0-11341 GCA_043732975.1 Verrucomicrobiota bacterium | reverse complement strand
CTCCACGCCGCGGATTGTCTGCGCTTGAAGGCCACGCCCGCAACCGATCCGAATTTGACCGTGGACGCGGATTGTCTCGGGACTTCCCTGGCATCCCTTGCGGCCGTCCGCTCGGCCGTGCGGGAGCTCCCGCCGGGGATCGTCGGAGTGCGGCAGGATCCGACGGTTCTGGCGGGCCGGCCGGCGCGGCCGTGTATCGGGCCGGACTCGATCCTCAATTACGGCACCGTGATCGCGGTGTTGTTTTCCAAACCGATGGTGCAGGCGACCTTGAACCAGCCGGCCGGGTACCAATTGGACGGCGGTGTCACGGCGCAGTCGGTGCAGATTCAACCCAGCGGACGCCTCGCGCTGGTGAATCTGCGACAGGGAATCTCCGCTATTCGTCCCCGCACCCTGCGGGTCATGGGGATCACGGATCCCCGGGGTCTGGCGGTGGATTCGGCGCCGGCATCGATCGTTTCGGAATTCGATCTTGAGCCGTTTCGAGCCGGGGTCGCGGTGCAAGGCCGGGTGGTGCGGGCGGACGGTTCCGTCGCCGCCGGAATTCCTGTGACCCTGCTGATGCAGGACCGGGCGTCGTCGGGTGAGGAATGTGTTCCCGCTGATTTCCGGGTCAGTCAGGTGCTGACGGATTCCGCTGGCAATTTCGGTTTCGACTTCATCCTGGCCGGCGTGCCCTATATGATCGGTGCCACGGACACGTCGGGACTTTCGCCCGAGGCGCTGGCGGCAATTCTTGCGATTGGGGCCGGGACCGGGACGGTTCGACAGCAATTGACCGCCCTTTCGGGTTCCAACCCGGATTCGCTGCTGGCGGCATTTTCTGCAGGAGCGTTGCCGCAGGCCATTGCCAAGGCGGAGGGACTCGACCGTGCGACCTTGAAGGACCTGGTCGAGCTTGGGTCGGCCCGCGAGGGCGGCACAAACTTCGTTGCCTTGCGCTTCCGCGGGCGGGGAACCGTCACGGGCACGGTGCTCGCCGGGGATGGCCGGACACCCGTTCCGAATGTGGCCGTCAATCTCTATCCGGATCCGGCTTCGCGGGAATTGGGGCGTGGTCTGTTCACCGATGCCGCCGGCCGATTCGCGTTCTTCGGGGTGCCACTCGGCGATTTCACCCTAACGGCCGCTACTGGTGGCGCCCTGAGCCGGACACTGGCTGGCGCATTGGTCCGTCCGGGTGAAGTGCAGGACCTGCCGGTGGTCCTGAGTGCGGCCGTCCGTCGTCGGGGTGCCCTGATCGGACGGGTGACCGAGGCCGACCTGCAGACACCGCATGGAGGAGCCACCGTGTACGTCGGTCACAAGGATGGCCAAAAGATTATCGGAGTGGTGGCGACCGTGACGACGGATGGCGACGGTCAATGGGCGGCGTCCGAGCTTCCGGAAGACTCCTACGATGTGGTGGCGGTTTCCCGCGATGCCCAACGACAGGGCGAATCGCTGGGGGCGCCGGTGTCACCGGGGAACGCCAATCGGGTGACTGTCGCGTTGCCGGGCTTTGGGGTGGTGGCCGGGCGGGTCATGACCGTGGCCGGGACGCCGGTGGCGGATGCGTTGGTTGCCGGTGGATTGGGCACCACCCGGACGGGGCCGGACGGCAGGTTTCTTTTGAGTGAGGTTCCGACCGGCCGGCGCACCCTTTCAACGGGTGTCGAAGCCACCCACCCGGGGGAATTACCGCGGAGTTCGCCGGAGTTCCCGTTCCCCCGGCA
Source organism: Verrucomicrobiota bacterium (assembly GCA_043732975.1). Taxonomy (GTDB): domain Bacteria; phylum Verrucomicrobiota; class Verrucomicrobiia; order Limisphaerales; family UBA9464; genus CANIZL01. The sequence continues at coordinate 9,623 of JAYTHD010000193.1, read as the reverse complement.
GGGATCGGTCACGCTGGACGTTTTGCCGGGGGTGTTAAACGTGGCGGATATCACGTTGACTCCGGCGGGCGTGGTGCGCGGGACGGTTCGGGATGCCGCTGGACGACCGGTGACCGGACTCCGGGTGGCCAAGCCGGTCGAGGGCGGCTTCCTGCATGTACCGGTCGATGCCAATGGCGTTTTTGTTTTTGAAGGGCTGGCGTTGGGTCCTCATGTCCTGAGTGCCCCGGCGCCGCCCAGTGAGAACACGGATGTTTCGGGAATCACGGCCGTGTTGGCTGACGCCGGTTCCTCGGCTGCGACCGTTCAGGCGGCGTTGAAGGATGCGTTCGCGCTCTTCACGGGGGCGGCGGATCCGTTGATCAATGGCACCGGCGCGGCGTTTGATCCCGAGAGTTTCGGTTTCAGCAATGCCGAAATCCGCAGCGATGGGGAAGTGGTCTCGGCCGACATCCGGTTCTTCCGTCGCGGTACCGTGGCGGGCATCGTGAAGAACGGGCAGGACATTCCGGTGGGCGCCCGGGTGCGACTGACGGGGCTGGGAGCCAGTCCCAATGGGGCTCCGACTCTACGCCTCCGCAGTGCTGACCTGAACAGCGATCCGGCCACCGGCGAATTCTCCTTTCCAGAGCGCCTATTCTTCGGCCGCGCGGAGGGGCCCGCGGTACCTGGGCAGATCGTTCCCGGCATATTCGGGTTGCAAGCCGCCACGCCGTTTTCGCCGACGGTGGTGTCGCTGGGTGGATTGTTGACGATCGATCAACCGGAGCAGATCCACGTGGTCCTCCAGTTTCCCGGACCGCGAGTGTCCCAGGGCCGGATCGCCGGGCGCGTTTTGAATCCCGATGGATCCCCGGCGGCGGCCGGTGTGCAGATTCTGGTTCCGATCGAGGGCGGTTTTTCGCCGGCCGATTTCCGCCGGGGATTTCAAGTGGGGGATATTCACAATCCGGTGACCCAGGAAGTGGGTGCGGAGATTATTCCCGGGCTGCGGGCGGTGCCTCCGGAATTCCCGCCGATGGCCCTGCTCAACGCGTTGGGAGCGGACGGAACGGTGGGCGTGACCTATCCGGTGGTGGCGCACGATCGAGCCAGCGGACTGCTGGGGCTGGCGAATGTCCTGGTCCTCCCCGGGCGGACCAATCCGGTGACAGTGCGGTTGCTGGGGCAGGGGGGGCTGCGGGTCCGCGTGGTCGGCGCCAACGGCTCCGCAATTCAGAATGCGACGGTGACGGTCACTGCGGCGGCGTTTCCCTTTGGTCAATTCGCCGGCGTGACCGGTGGCGCAGGTGAATCCTCCCTGGGTAATCTGTTCGAGAACACCTATGCCGTGTCGGCCGAAATCTCCCAAGGCTCGGCGCGGATTTTTGGCCGGGCAACCGTCCAAGTCGTGAGGGGAACGACCGCGGAGGTGATGGTTTCCTTGCAGGCCACGGCTACGCTGGTGGGACGATTCCTTGAAAGGGACCGATTCACTCCGGTGGCGAATGCACCGGTGCAGGTCGGACCCCTTGGGTTTGCGGCGACCGCGGATGACGGATCGTTTTCCATCACCGGTTTGCCGTTGGGAAATTATCGGTTGACCGGGGTCAACCCCGTCACCGGTGCCGCCGCGTTTTTGGATGTCCTTCTGTCCTCCGACGGCGAGGTGCGCCGGGTTGAACTGGTGGAACCCAGCCGGGGTGAAATTGCCGGTTCCGTGGTGGCCAGTTTGGGGACGGCCGCTGTTCCCGGCGTCGAAGTGTCCCTGCGTTTCAACGATGGATTCCAAACGCCGAGGGTGACGACCACGGATCCCTCCGGGCAATTCCGCTTCCCGGGAGCCCCCGCCGGTGGTTTTACACTGCAAGCCGTGGAGCCGTTGCGGCAGATCATGGGTTTTGCCAGCGGTGTGCTGCCGCCCTCCAGCAGTCGGGTCGAGCTGGACGTCCACCTCGAGCCCCGGGCCAACGTTCTGGTCCGGGTTTTTGAGCCCACGGGAAATCCCGCAACCAATGCCCGCGTGGTTTTGTCGTTTGGCAATGGGGCGCAGGGGCTCGGGGTCGACGAGACGGGTCGCGTCCGGTTTGAACTGATTCCCTTCGGGTCGATTCAGGTGTTCGCGCGGGACACCGGCCGGGCGGGCTCGCGCAGCGTCGCGGGGAAATCGCTCGTCCTTTCGTCGGTCGGCGACATTCCGGAGATCCGACTTGACCTCGGTGGCACGGGACAATTGACCGGCCGCGTCTTTCTCAGTGACGGGGTCACTCCGGTGCCCGCGGGAACGGTGGTGAAGCTGGAGCCGTTGTCCGCGTTGCTCACCGGCGAGGAGGAGAACGCCGCGACCGATGCGTCGGGACGATATCTATTCACCAATGTGGGGTTGGGCGGAAATCGATTGACCGTCCGCGCGGCCGGGCTCTCCGCTTCCGCCGGAGCGGAGCTGGCGCATGACGGCGAAGCAGTGAATCAGGATCTGGTGCTGGCGGCCAGTGGAACGGTCCGCGGACGCATCGCTCGTGTGGACGGCTCGCCAGCGGATCAGGTCGCGGTGGTCCTCCACTTTGGCCAGCGTGGCGGAACGACCGATCGCGCCGCCATCACCACGGCGGCGGACGGGGTCTTTTTGTTTACGGACATTCCGGTGGATGCGGATCTCGGGTTGGACGCCGTGGCGATTCGCTTTGACGGAATTGTCCGCCGGGGTTTGCGGTTGGTTGCCAACGGGCAGTCGATGGAATTAGGAGATCTGATGCTGGACGAGGCATCGCCCCGGGTGGTGAGTTCCAGTCCGGCGCCCGGAGCGGCGGGAGTGGGAGCCGCGCCCGTGATTGAAGTCGTTTTCTCGGAATCCCTCGACCCTGCCTCGGTGACGACGGACGGAATCCTGCTTCGCCAAGGCACGAACGAAATTCCCGTGAAGCTCTCGCTGACAGCCCCGGCTGGAGAGACCAACCAACGGCTCGTCCGACTTGAGCCCCAGGTCCGACTGCGCTCGCAGACGCTCTATACGGTGTTGCTGATCGATCAATTGCCGCAGGCAACGGGCGGGTCGCATTTCGGAGTCCGGGATCTGGTGGGGCGCCTGCTTTCTGCGACGGCCGCCTTTTCGTTTTCCACGGCGGACAATGATCCGCCGTTGCTGATATCCACTTCGCCGGCGGCGTTCGAATCCCAAATCGAACCGGTGGCCCCCATCCGCTTCGCCTTCAATGAACCGCTGCGCGCCGGTGCGGTGGTCACGGTCACCGGGCCGGCCGGACCGGTGGCGGGTGAGGCGGACCTGGTCTTCGGGGATCAGGTGGTTCGTTTTCTTCCACTGCGGGGTTTGCCGACGGATGGCGCCTTCACGGCGTCCATCAGCAACGTTTTTGATCTCGCCGGCAACCCGGCGGCCAATCAGCCGCTCCAGGTGACCTTCCGCACCTTGGATACGCAGGGACCGGAGATTGCGCGTTTGATGGTGGTGGGGGGACGTCCATCGGTGGAGGGACTGCCGGTGGTGCTCGAAGCACAGATTGCGAATGTGGCTGCCGGGGATCGGGTTCGATTTACGGTTCTGGGCTCGGTGATTGGATCGGCGTTGGCGTCTCCGTTCCGAATCCCATTCACCCTGCCGGCGAGCCCGGGGCCGGTGCGCCTCACAGCCACCGCGGCAGATGCATTGGGCAACGAAGGGCCACCTGCCGAATTGTTGCTGAACGTCGTGCCGAATCGCGCACCCACTGTGAATTTAAGTCGCGAGTTGCCGGCCGAAGGCCCGGTGGGAAGCGGGTTGCCCTACTCCTTCACCGTGTCGGCTGCGGACGAACTCCAGATTTCGCGGATGTCCGTGCGGGTGATTTTCGACGGGCAGGAATTGCTGGTCACCAACTTCCCTAGCGGCGCGGTCCGAACCCTGACGCTGGTGGCACCGGCCGATCTCACGGCGCCAGGGCAAATCCGGATTCAGGCCCAGGCGCGAGATGAACTCGGTCTCGACTCCGAGGAGTTGGCTCTGGAGCTTCCGGTCGAGCCCCGCTCCCGGCCGCGGATCGACGTGCCGGTTGGAATGGAAGTCGTGGCCGGCGGCTTTACCAACGCCGTGTTTCATGTGGCGAGCCTGGACGGCGGCCTGTCGGAATTGACCGTCACCGACCTGGTTCGTTTAGCGGCAGTGACCTTGCCGGGCTTCACGAATCGGCTGACCTTTGTCCCACCCGTTGCGGAAACCAATGTGGTCGTGACCGTGCGGGCCAGCCTCGTGCCGGGTACCAACGCTTTTTCCCTGCGTGCTGTCGATACCAACGGATTGGAAGCCGTCGTCGCGATTCCCGTGCTGGTATTGCCGGATCTGGATGGGGATGGGATTGCGGATCGCGACGACCCGGATATCGATGGCGACGGATTGGATAATGCACGCGAGCTGGCTCTGGGAACGGATCCGCGCAAGGTCGATACGGATGGCGATGGCCTCCCCGATGGCGTGGAAATTCTGAACGGCACGAACCCGCTGAATGTGGATACGGATGGTGACGGCATTCCGGATGGCGTGGATTTGCGGCCGCTGATTCCCAATCAGGCGCCAGTGCCCGGCCCGGATTCTTTGCGGGTGGGGCGGAACGGTTCGATCGAATTTACACCGAGTATGCTGTTGGTGAATGACTCGGATCCGGAGAACGAGGGGCTCGAGTTCGTGCGCGTCTCGCCGCCCGTTAGCGGTTCGGTGGTGGCGATTTCACCCACGGTCTTTCGTTATTCGCCCGCGCTCAATTTCGACGGTACCGACACGTTCCATTATACGATTCGCGACCCGCACGGATTGGCAGCGGAGGTCACGGTCACGGTCACCGTCACGACGAACCGCGCTCCTGAAGCGTTGTCGGATGCGGTGACGGTGCGACAGGGGGATTTCATATCCATCACCCTCGTGGGGCGTGATCCAGAGAATGATCCACTGGGCTTTACTCTTCGAACGCTGCCGGCGCACGGCCGGCTGTTTCAAACCACCGGTCCCCTGAGCGAGTTCCGCGGCGAACTCATTACGACGGTGCCGATCCTTGTGAACGGCTTGCGAACGCGGGTGCAGTATGCGCCCAATCCCGCGTTTTTCGGCACGGACAGGATTCGTTTCAGCGTCAATGACGGGGAACTCGAATCCATACCGGCCGAGGTCCAGTTTACCGTGACCGAGAACCCCTTGGCGGACAGCGATGGCGATGGCATTCCGGACCGGTTGGACCCGGACATCGACGGCGACGGACTGAGCAACGCGGATGAAGAGCAGCGGGGTACGGATCCGCGAAACCCGGACACGGATGGAGACGGCTGGCCGGATGGCGTGGAGGTCGAGGTGGGCTCCGATCCGTTGCAGGCCTCGTCGACTCCACAGGTCTACGTGATTGGTGAATCCTCGGTCGGATTGATTCTACCAGCGTCGCCAGTAGAGGACCTCACCATCGGCGGGATGGCCATTGCCGAACCGGTGGTTGGCCTGCTCCTGCCTTCGGCGCCAGCGGGTGACTTTTTGACAACCGAACTTCATCTCAGTGAACCGACCGTCCAGTTGCTGTCACCGGCAGCACCGGTCGAAGGCGCATTGGAATTGGCCACCTTGATCAGTGAACCCGTGGTGGCGCTCCTGCTTCCCGGCGAATCCGTGGAGGCCTTGCTGGACCTGGGAATGCAGTTCAGTGAACCCGTCGTGCAAATGCTGATTCCGGCCGAGCCGGTGGGCGATCTGTCGCCAGGCGGATTGGTGGTCTCCGAACCCACCGTGGTGGTCGCGTTTTTGAACGAGGACGGAAGCGCCCCGGCGGGCAGTGGATTGGGACTGCGGAGCCGGGCGATGGAGCCGGAGGGGCCGCTGGCCATCGTGCTCGCGCCGGTGCTGGTGCGATTATTGCGCTTGGAATTGGAGCTAGCTCAGACGGGACCGCGCGCCGCAGTGCGGGCTGCCGAGGATGCGGGTTGGAATGTCATTTTGGACTGGGCCGGCCCGGAGGATCGGCAGTATGTCGTGGAGTCCAGTGATGACCTCGAGATTTGGTCGGTCATACCCTCGGAGCCACTTTTGGCTGCCGGGCATTTCCGCGCACGTTGTGTCGCGGATCGCGACGACCGATGGTTTTATCGGGTGAGGCTCAAACCGTGATATTCATGAATGACCGCAGTTGGTGTTTTTGATAACCAGTCCTTTTCAGGAGAATTTATATATGAACTCAAAGTATACTGCATTGTTTCGAATGGCCCGGACCAGCCGGGTCGTCACGCTTGTCTGCGCATTGACGGCGGGTTCGGTGACGGCGTTCGCGCAAGGCTTCAACGCCGGCAGTACCGGGGTGTTGGGCGACGTAGTGATCGACGCGGATACCCAACTGGATTTGCCCGCCGATGGCGTCCTGAATTATCGCACCCTCAGAGTGAACGCGAACGCCACGCTGAGCTTCAATCGGAATGCGCGAAACACGCCCGTGTTCATCCTTTCGCAAGGGGATGTGGTCATCAATGGCAACATCGACATCTCGGGCTTCCAGTCGCGTCTCAACAACGGTGGCGTTGGGGGACCTGGGGGATTCGACGGCGGCAAGCCGGGGTTTGCCGGGCAGGTTCCCGCCGGGAATGGATATGGTCCGGGTGGTGGTAGCGGTGGTGCCGACGATAGTTGCGATAACCCCCAGTCGCCCGGGCAGGGCGCCTATGGTGGACGGCGATCCTTTGGGCCCAATCACGGGGCGATCTATGGGAGTTCTCTTTTGATCAATCTGGTTGGCGGCTCGGGTGGTGGCGGTGGGAATGATGCCGAGAAAGGCGGTGGGGGTGGGGGCGGGGCCCTGTTGATTTCCGCCAACACCCGCATCGCCTTGAATGGCTTGATCAAAGCCCAGGGTGGCGCGAATCGGGTCTGCGTGAATTCCGGAAGTGGCGGCGCGGTTCGACTGGTGGCCACCAAGGTGGAGGGCGCGGGCACCATCAATACCCAGGATGGCAATGGCAACGCCGAAGGTCGCGGACGAATCCGTGTGGATGCCATCGATCTTTCCGGACTGTCCGTGCATTTTCAGCCGGACGCAGCGCGAACCGTAGGTTCGAATCTGATCAGCTTCGCCCCACTCACCCCGCGACTGGAAACGATTGAAGTCGCAGGCAATGCCGTGCCGCCGGGGAGCCCTGGGCCCACTTTTTTCCTGCCCTTCAATTCGACGACGAATCGCACGGTCCGCATCCAGGCGCGGGACTTTAAACGCGTGGTTCCCATTGATGTGGTGCTGACGCCAAATTCCGGTCCCGTGCGGCGATTCCAAGCGGAGATTGACAACACGAGCGTCAACCCTGCCGTGGTGGAGGTTCCCGTGACGGTTCCAGTCAACACCCTCGTCACCGTGCATGCCTGGACGCGCTGAACCCGGGTGGGGAGGAGACCGCTATTCCTGCGGGTAAAGCAACAGGCGGTCGTGCACCAAAATGACGAGGTCGGGTTTCCCGTCGCCGGTCAGGTCGGCGATCAGGGCTTCTCTCGGTTCCGGGATTTCGGTGCCACGGCGCTGGCGAAAGGTGCGTTCCTCAAACACCTGCCAACGGTTTGCGGGCACCAGCTTGTGGGGCGGTTCAAAAGTCACCAGATCCACATACGCCTTGCCGGTCTCGAGAAAAACCAGGTCCTTCCGTTTGTCGCCGTTGAGGTCGCCGCTGACGACATCGTGCAGATAGCCGTCCTTGATGGGTGTTTCGTACCCGTCCAGTTCCTCGATTTCCCAGACCGGTCCCTCCAGCCGTTTCCAAGCCACGCCGTTCTGGCCGATCAGGGCGACCGTATTGGCCTGACCGGTGGGTTTTTTTCCTTCGCCGCTGGCGAACTCCACCGGTACCAGTGCGGCGAAGTCACTCACCGGGAGCGGTAGATTCCGCTCCGCCTTCCAGACGCCATTGGTGTCGCGCACGCAGACGGTCAATGCCTTCCGATCACCATCCAGCAGGAACAGGGCGGGCGTTTTGGAGCCGGCGAGGGGGATCGTCGTGGCCGCCACGATCCGGCTGCTGCTGCTCGCGCCGTTGATCTGGTCTTTGACCTCGAAGACGGCCTTGTCCTTTTCGGCATGGGGATCCGGCCGCAAAACCACGGCCCGCAAAAAATTCCGCTGGGCCAGAAGCAATTCCGGCTTGCCGTCGCCATCGACGTCCGCCGTGGCCGACCACGGTGCGTCGGTGGCGCCGCCGGGTGGGTTCACGTCCAGTTCCTCAAACGCGCGGCCGTCGACCGGTGCGGCGAGTTGTCGGAGTACCTTGATCTTTTCGTAGGGCGTCAGCACGACGAGATCCATCCGCCCGTCCTGATCCGCATCGTGAAAGGTCAACGACGCCGGGACGCCTTTAAAGTTTTCTCCCAGCACCTGGGTGGTGGTCCTGCCCTCGGCGGAGACGATGGCGAGTTCGCGGACGGAAGCATTCTCCACCTTTTTGTCGAGCGCATTGGTGCGCTTCTCGTCCCGCTCGGTAATCGCCGCCAGGACGATGGCGCCATTGAGTGAGCCCACCGCCATGGCGAGGGGACGTCCGGACAGCGCCAGTGGTTTGGGAAAACCAATGCGACCTCCTGCTTCCACCGACGCCACGCCGATCTGCTTTTCGTCGCCGCTCAGCAGGAACACTTCCGGGGAGCCGTCCTGATTCCAGTCCGCCACCGCGATATCGATGACCCCGCCGAGACTCGGGAAGGTGCGTCCCGCCTCCAAGCCACCCTCCGGGCCCTGCGGATGCACCGTGAGTTGGCCGGCGTCGGGATCGGTAATGATCAGGTCCGCCAGACCGTCGCGGGTCACGTCGGCCCACAAAACGCCCCGGCGCGCCCGGTCGGTGCGGGGGAGCGGTTGCACGTAGAACTGACCGTCCAGCAAACCTCCGGTCAAAGGGTTGGCCGGGTGGCGGACAAAATTTGAAACCGCGGCCCGGCCCGATTTGGCCGCGATGGTGATGACTTCCGTGCGCGAGTCGCCATCCAGATCATCGGCCCAGTAAGAACGGACTGGGGTGAACGGAAGATGGACTTCCGGTCCGAGTCGGCCCGCGGGAGTTTGCAGGCGAAAGCGGAACGGATTGGCATTGTCCCAATTCACCAACAGCAAGTCCTGCCGTCCGTCGCCGTCCAGATCCAGTACTTGCAACGCCTTGACGACCCCGGTGTAGGGAAGTTTCTCGGGTTGTCCCAAGGTCCCGTCCTGACCCTGCAACAAGACGTAAATGTGCTTCTCCGCGAGCAATAGCAGGTCCGTGCGGTTGTCGCCGTTCACGTCACCGGTCACCAAAGCGTTGGCATCGAGCAGACCATCGTTGATTTCAAAATGCTTGGGCTGCGACCATCCGTTGGTGCCCTGATTATACTGGACGATGAGTTCCTTGGGCTCGCCATAGTAGACCAGATCGGGGCGATGATCGCTGTTCAGATCGACGACGCAGAGCGATGAAATTCGTTTTTCCGAGGCGACGCTTTCGATGCGGAAGCGTGAATCGGGCGGGAGTTCATTCACGTCCCGCCGGCCGACCTTGGCCGAGGTGCTGGGCGCGTTGGTATTGCCGGTCCGGTTGTAGAGCAGGCTGATCTTGGACCGAAGATTATTGACCACGATCAGGTCATTCAAGCCGTCGCCGTCCAGATCCAGTACTTGCAA
>JAYTHD010000192.1:0-4963 GCA_043732975.1 Verrucomicrobiota bacterium | reverse complement strand
CCTGGGTCGTCGGACGCCCCATCGGAATCTACGATATGCAGGATGTTCTGGGCCTGAAGTGAATCCCGTCCCCGATAGCGCCAACATCGGCAGCCTCGTCTTGATGGCCTTGGGCTCGAATCTCGGCGATTCCCCCGCCCTGATCCGCGTGGCCATGGATCGCTTGGAATCGCTGCTATCGGTGCCGGTCGCGCGCTCGTCACTGTGGTCCAGCACCCCGGTCGATTGTCCGCCCGGATCACCGCGCTTCGTCAATGCCGCCGTGGTCTTTCCCCGGCCCTCGCGCTACACCGCGGAGAGTTGGCTCAAGACCACGCAGGCGTTGGAACAGGCTTTTGGCCGCACGCCGAAAACCATTCTCAACGAGGCGCGACGGCTGGATCTGGATCTTATTGCCTGGGGCGCGGAGATTCGTGAAACCCCCGCGTTGACCCTGCCCCATCCTCGCGTTCACCAGCGGCGTTTCGTGTTGCAACCGCTGGCCGAATTGGTCCCCGACCTCCGGCTGCCCGGGCAAAGGAAAACCATCCGGCAGTTGCTCGCGAACTGCCCCGCGGACCCGACTTTCGCGATCTTACAGGAACCCTCGGGCCCGGGAGGTCGACCGTGAGTCTGCCCCAGCGTCGGGGGCGAAACCTCGGTGGTTATCACGGCGAACGCATCGATATTGTGCAAACTCTCGGAGGAATCCGCCAGGCGGCCCGTGCCTCGGGCTGGCAGGAAGAAGTGCTCCTGCCGGGATCTGATCGCGAACTGATTTGTCTGCGCCGGGCCCAGGTCCAGGGCCCCATCGAGAGGGGCGTGCGCCTTTACGTTTCCGCCGGAATTCACGGCGATGAGCCGGCCGGACCAGTCGCCTTGGAAGCACTCTTTGAGCGCGATCTCTGGCCGCGCGACGTCGAGCTTTGGATCTGCCCTTGTCTCAATCCCACCGGCATGGCGCGTTCGACGCGGGAAAACGACTGCGGCATCGACCTCAACCGTGATTACCTGCAACCCGATTCCGCCGAGGTCCGCGCCCATATCCAATGGCTGGAAAAGCAACCGGCCTTCGATGGAGTGCTTTGCCTGCATGAAGACTGGGAGGCGCATGGGTTTTATTGTTACGAACTTGGTCCCACCCACGGAACTTCCATCGCGGAAAAAATCGTCGCCGCGGTGGTTGATATCTGTCCAATCGACGCCAACGAAGTCATCGACGGCCGCGCCGCCACGGCCCCGGGAATCATTCGCCCCAGCATCGACCCTGCGAGCCGCCCCAAATGGCCGGAGGCCTTCTGGATCTGGCAGCGGTGGCAGGGCCGGAGTTTGACCTTGGAGGCTCCCTCCGATTTTCCGCTCCCCGTACGCGTCCAAGCGCTCGTAACCGCCACCCAGGTCGCACTCCGGGAATTCGCGACGGGCGCCGATTTACAGGATTGACATTGGCCGCGAAAGGAGCGGGTGCCCAGGCGTACAAAGCCCGCGATCCCCGTTTTGTCGCCGGAGAAAACTCGGACGTCCCTCCCCAGGCCCGTCCGCTGCGCGGCCATCAGTAGCGAACGGTCTTTACGAAATTCACGAAATTTTCCCGCTCCTTGGCGACCAGCCCGTCAGGTGCGGTGAGCTTGTAGAACCAGGTGCGTTCGCCCCGCGGCACGATGACGGCGAGGATGCGCTTTTCCGGACCTTTCAAATCCACCAGGGTTGCCGTCTCACCGCCGAGCGAGAGCTTCTCACTCTCCGCCGCCAACGCGGAGCCATCCCACTCACCCAGGCCAACCTGCCCGCGCCAGCGGTTCACGTTCGCCAGCAAGCCGCCGGCACCGCCGCCCAGGGCGCTGATGGAAAGATCACCCTTGGCCCCACCCTCACCCGGGACTTCAAACGAGGCGAGCCGCATCGGTTTTTCACCAGCGGGCCGCCAATGGGCCGGCGGCGTCCACTGCGGCAAATCCGTACGCGGTGGCGTCGCCACAGGACCCCGCATGTCGGGACCCGCACCCGCCAGCGGCGGCGCCGGCCGTCGCGCGGTATCGGAGGCCTCCTCCGACGGCCCGGGGCCGGTCTGGACCGACGCCAGCCAGGCCAGATAGTTGGCGCGCTCCTGGGCCGCCAGCGTCGCCTCGCCCCGCAACTTGAAATAAACCACCATCCGACCGGCGGCGAGCTGCGCGACCAGAGTTTGCTCCGCCGGTTTGCCGTCCGCTCGCGGCGAGGTGTTGACGAATTCGTAAAGCCGCCCGGTTTCGCCACCAATCTTCACCGGCTTGGCGAGACCGGCAATGGCGTCGGCCGCCACTTCCGGCAGGGTCAGTTCCCGTCGCCAGCGATTCACGTTGTCGAGTTCCGAGCCATTGCTTTCCGGAAAGGCCGTCACCGCGATGTCCAGCGTCCGTCCCTCGCGCGTCACGGCGTAGCCCGCCTGGCGCACCCCGGAAGGATCCGCCACCGCGACCCAACCGGGCGGAACGGTCCACGGGGGCCGTCCCGGTTGCGCCGCGGAACGGAGCGCCGCGGCCTCGGCCGGTGCGGTTTGCCCCGCACCGCCGGATTTCGAATCAAGCCCCAACGGAGGATCCGGCGGCGCCGAATACACCTTCGGCTTTTCATCTTTGCAGCCACTCAATCCGAGTGCAGCGACCATTCCGGCCGCCATCCAACATTTGCGACGTTCCATCGCCTCCAGAATGCCTCGGCCCCGCGCACCGGCAAGCCGGAGAATTCAATGTTGCCGTTCCCTCGGTCGCCGGCCCTAGGACTTTTCAGTGACTGGCCAGGAGCCAACCGCTCCTTCCCACCCCCCGGCGGGGTCACGAACGGGCCAGCGCCGAATTTCGCTCGTAATTTGCCGGAGGCACACGACTTGCCAGGCGGCCCCATCCCGCCACTATGCGAGACGTAACGATTTATGAGCAAACTCGACGAAGTCTACGCGAAACTGCAGGTCAAGACGGGCGCCAAACTCGCCCTGGTGGTGTTGGATGGTCTGGGCGATATCGCCACGGCTGCCACCGGCAATATGACGCCTCTGGAGGCTGCCAGGACGCCGAATCTCGACGCCTTGGTTCGCAGTGGCTGCACCCAGGGCCGGATGATTCCCGTGGCCCCAGGTATCACGCCCGGATCCGGTCCCGGACATCTGGCTCTGTTTGGCTATGATCCCATTGAGTGGGAAGTCGGCCGCGGCGTGATCGAGACGCTCGGGCTGGGCATCGAACTCAAGAACGGCGACGTCGCCGCCCGGGCCAATTTCTGCACTCTCGACGCGGCCGGGTTGGTCACCGATCGCCGGGCCGGCCGCATCGCCACCAGCGTCTGCGAGCGTCTTTGCGCTGTGCTCTCCGCGAAAATCAAGAAGCTCGGTGATACCCAGGTGCTGATTTATCCCGGCAAGGAACATCGGTTTGTGGTCGTCTTCCGCGGCAAGGGTTTGGAAGGCCCGCTGACCGATACAGATCCCAATCGCGAAGGTCTGGCCATAGCCAGGGCCGAGCCCACGGATCCGAAGAACGCCGGCCAGAAGAAGGTGGCGAAATTGATCGCGGATTTCTACACCGCGGCCCTCCCATTGCTGGCCAAGGAGAAGCCCGCCAACGGATTTCTCATGCGCGGCGCTGCCCATCAGCCCGAAATCCCGACCTTCGAGCAGCGCTATGGGCTGAAGGCCGCCGCTCTCGCCGTGTATCCGATGTACAAGGGCCTGTCGCAACTGGTCGGCATGGTCAAGATCGAGGGCATTGAGACCATCGCGCAGCAGTTCGAGCGCTACGTGAAGGAATACGACAATTACGATTATTTCTTCATCCACTACAAATACACCGACAAGGCTGGTGAAGACGGCAACTTCGCCGCCAAGGTCAAGGCGATCGAAGACTTTGATGCGGCGCTGCCGATCTTGCTGGCGCGCAAGCCGACGGTCCTGGCCATCACCGGGGATCACTCCACTCCCTGTGCTCTCAAGGGCCATTCCTGGCATCCGCAACCGGTGCTGCTGCACTCCGCCGCCAGTGGGTCCGACAAGCTCGAGCGGTTCACGGAAACGGGCGCCAACGGCGGCGGGCTTGGCATCTTTGAGGCGAAGTATTTGATCCGGCACATGCAGGCCCACGCCGGGATGTTTGACAAATACGGCGCGTAGGCGCTCCGGCGAATCCCTTTGTGAAAGCCGTCATCCTCGCCGCGGGCAAGGGCACCCGCATGAAGGATCTCACCCAGGAGATGCCCAAACCCATGCTGCGGGTGCAGGGGCGGCCCATCCTTGAGCATATACTCTCCGGCCTCATCGAGGCCGGCATCCGTGATCTCTGTGTGATCACCGGCTGGCACGCTGAAGTTATTGAAGCGTATTTTGGCGATGGATCCCGGTTCGGCGTGCGGATGACTTACGCCCGGCAGGTCGTCCAGGACGGCACCGGTAAGGCGCCGGAATACGCCAAGGACTTCGTCGGCGCTGACGATTTCCTGCTGACCTATGGGGATATTCTGGTGAAGCCGGAAACCTATCAACAAATGCTCCGCCGCTGGGAAACGGGGCGATTTTCTGGGCTTTTGACCGTGACTGAAGGCGAGGATGTCACCAAGGGTGGCTTGAATTTTTTTAATGACCGCTTCGAATTGACCCGCCTGGTGGAAAAACCGTCGCCGGCCGAGGTGGAGAGTTTACGCGCCACCGGCTGGCTGAAACCGGGACAACCCGCCTGGTACAATGCGGGGATCTACATCTTCCGCTCCTCGCTGTTTGAATACACGGCGCGGCTGCAGAAATCACCGCGGGGCGAATACGAGCTGACGGATGCGATCAGTGCCCTCGTCGCCGATATGAAGACGGTGGCCGGTCTCAAGATCGAAGGCCGCTGGGTCGACGTGCGGGATCCCGAGGTGCTGGGGGGACTGCAGGGCTGAGCGCGGTGCCGGGGCGAATTTTACGGTCCAGGGGCAAAGCGGAAGGCCGCCGCCCGGCCCATCTGCTGCAATCGTTCGG
>JAYTHD010000191.1:0-9661 GCA_043732975.1 Verrucomicrobiota bacterium | reverse complement strand
CCGGGGCGAGCGGAGGTTCATTCGGGTTCGTCTCCCGATTGTTCCCGTTGCTCGTTCAGTCGCTGCAGGACTTCGCTCATGTCCTCGACCTCGCTGAAGAGCGCGGCGGCGACGTAGACCGGGCTTTTGGCGGCGGCGGCGAGCGCGAGGCAATCGCTGGGCCGGGCGTCCAGTTCGACGATCTTCGTGCCCAGCTCATTTTGCTGCTTCAGGATCAGTCGGGCAAAATAGGTGGCGTTGCGCAATTCTGTGATGACCACCCGTTCCAGAGTCACGCCCAGCGCCTTGAAGGCGTGCCCAAAGAGATCGTGCGTCAGTGGACGGTCCTTGGCGGTGCCGCGCATGGCCGCATGGATGACCGAGCCCATGCTTTGCTCCACCTGGATCACGAACACCTTTTCATCATTACCCAAAAAAACGGCCACCCCGCTGTTGGCGGGCAGCAGGCCACGGATCTTCACGGGAACAACTTCACGGTTCACAGGACAAGAATGGGCATTTTTCCCGCGCCGGCAATGGTGGGAGTGCGACTTGGTGCCGGGTGCTGCGTCTACCGATTCGCCTGAATCTGGCGCACGATTTCAAAGGCGACGTCCAGCGCCACCTTGGCCTGTGCGCCCGTGACCCGCGGCGCGCGGCGCGCCCGGACGCTTTCGATGAAGTGCGCCAGTTCGAGTTTCAGCGGTTCGTCCTTCGCGATCGGCACGGGTTCGCGCACGATCTTTCGGCCCGCGAATTCGCTGACGATGGCGGAATCGCGGGAGGAAAGGAGCTTCTTCAGCAGCGAACTCTCGGGTTCGTCACCGCGGGCCAGTCGATAGACGAATCCCTCCTGCGCCCGGTAATCCAGGCTGATGTAGGACGCCCCGGCGCCGTCGCGGCTGCCACTGAACACCCGGATTTTCCGCAGCCGCTCGGGACTGATCCGGCTCGCGGTGAGGTTGGCGACGCATCCATTGGCAAACCGCAGGCGGGCGTTGGCGATGTCCTCGCTGGTGCTCAACACGGGGATGCCCACGCCTTCGACACTGACCAGCGGCGATTTCACGAAGGCCAGCACGACATCCAGGTCATGAATCATCAGGTCCAGGACCACACCGACATCCGTGCTGCGGGCGGGGTAAGGCGAGAGACGGTGGCACTCGATGAAACGCGGGTCGGGCGCCGCTTCTTCCAGATAACTATAGACCGGATTGAAACGTTCCACATGGCCCACCTGCAGGACGAGCTGTTGGCTGGCCGCCAGCTCCACCAGTTCGGTGGCCTGGACGGCGGAATCGGTCATTGGCTTCTCCACCAGGACATGCTTGCCGGCCTTCAACAGATCCCGCGCCAGGGCGTGGTGGGTGACCGTCGGGGTGACAATGCTGAGCGCATCGCTGGCGTTCATGGCGTCGTCGACGCTGGCGAACGCCCGCACCCCGTGCCGGGTGGCGTGGAGTTGGGCGTTGTCGCTGGAGACATCGTAAACGCCGACAAAATCGACCGCTCCGGCGCGGGCCAGTTCGGCATAGATGCGGGCGTGTTCCTTGCCGAGGGAACCGACGCCCAGAACGGCAACCCGTACGGGTGAGACAGACATGCCCGGCACAGTAGCGACAACTTCCCGATCACCAAACCTGCTGGCCGTTGGGTGGTCGGGGGGGTGGGGGGGTGGACGGGCTCCGGCAGGAGCCATTGCCCCACCCCTCACAAGAGGTGGCGGCAGGTGCGCTGCGACTGCCGTGCCCGCGCAGAGCCGGCGTCTGTGCGTAGGATTGCGTGGGTGCCTCCGTTGCGCCGCTGAACGCGGCGGTATTGGTCGCACCTCGACCACGGCCTTAGGCCTTAAGATAATGAACCTGTCACTTTATCGTTTTCTCCGATTCGCCCATCCGCTTCGATGCCCGCAGCGTCGACCGCCTCGAAGATCACCGACTTCGGTTTCCTTCCCACCCCCTGATCTCGGGCGTCGCTCTCTCGAATCAACAGGCAGGGTTTGACCCCATTGCCCGATGCCGCCACACCCTGGAAATTGAGGCGAAGAATGAAAGGCTGGGCGACGAGCAAAGCGCTTGTGAAATCGGGCCAGAAGTCGCGAACGACTCAAGGTTAGGAAAACCTGGCGAGCACAATCGAGGGCGAATTCAGGTCATGACATTGCGATGGAAGATATGGATGGATCGATTTCAGGGGCGCGATGCCGCCTTGCCGTCGCTTGATCTTCTTGCGTCCTCCGCGTCGCCGCGTGACACACTGGAAAATCGCCTGAACTGGCTGGTGGATCTCGTGCAATGGATCCGCCATCCGGACCATCGTCGGGAGACGTCGACCCAGCCGATTGTGCAGATCCAGGCCGGCCGGCTGCGGCGTTGGTTCGACGTGTTGGATAAGAATCCCGGGTGGAAAATCAAGGTGGCGGAGACGCTGCGCTCGATCATTCAAGAAACCAACGCGCTGGATTTATTTTCTGAAACCGGGCTGCCCCGGCGGTTTGGATTGTTCCATGAACTGAGTGAACGTCTGGCCGCCAAGTTTTTGCCACCCCGTCCCGGCTCGGCCGAATTGGGCGTTCTCTTTGACCGGCTGTTTCCTCATCGCGATGACGAGAGGTGGATCGACAACCTGGATGAACCCTCGTTGCAGCGTTTTAAGGCGCTGCTCGAATTTGAAGTGTCGTCCGTGGAAAAGGACTGGAACTCCCTCGCGGCGGATTTGGAGGACGCGATCATTCATTTGACGGCGCAACTGCGCGTGGCGGGTTGTTCCAGCGCCATCCGGTTGCGAACCAAGAACCGGCGGATTCAGGAGCTGCCCTTTTTCAAACTGAGCACGGTGGTGCAAGCGGCTTTGCAGTCGCGGAAACAGGGCGATCTAGCCGGTCTCGTCCCTGA
Organism: Verrucomicrobiota bacterium; assembly: GCA_043732975.1. Lineage (GTDB taxonomy): Bacteria > Verrucomicrobiota > Verrucomicrobiia > Limisphaerales > UBA9464 > CANIZL01. Next base: position 6,788 of record JAYTHD010000191.1, on the reverse strand, counting down.
ATTGAATCAATTGCGTTTACTGATCGAGGGTTGTTATCGCTCCCAGGAGGAGGTGCTCGCCCATCTGGAAGACTACGGCGTCAGCACGGATGTGGTCTACCAGCTGGCTTACATCGACGCGGCGTTGAAGCGGCTGGAAGGATTGCTTGAATTGGCGTTCAAACCCGATTTGCCGCTGACGCGCGTTGGGTCGTTTGTCGCGATGCTGGTGCGGGAAAATCAGGCGCGGGAAAGTGTGCGCGAATTGTTGCGGCAAAACTTTCGACTGTTGACGCGCAAGATGGTCGAGCGTAACGCCAAGACGGGCGAGCATTATATCGCGCGCACGGCGCCGGAATATTGGGAGATGGTTCGGCGTGCGTCGGGCGGCGGCGTATTGATGTCTTTGACGACGTGGTTTAAGGTTCTGGTTTTGACCCTGCATCTGGCGGCCTTGTGGGAAGGCGTCGCGGCTTCGCTTAATTACGCGCTGGGATTTGTGGCGATTCAACTCTGTGGGTTCACGCTGGCCACGAAGCAGCCCGCCACCACGGCTCCAGCTCTCGCCGCGCGCATGCATCAGGTGCGCGATCCGCAGGCTCTGTCCGCGCTGGTGGATGAAGCGGTCTTTCTGATCCGCTCCCAGTTCGCGGCCATCCTCGGCAACATCGCCCTGGTCGTGCCGGCCGTCGTGGGATTGCATTTTCTGGTTCTGCTGCTGACCGGAGCCCCGATTCTCCAGGCAAAGAAGGCGGTCGACACCCTGGACTCCCTCTCACTCCTCGGTCCGAGTTTGTTCTTCGCCGGATTGACCGGCGGGTTGCTCTGGGCGTCCAGTCTCATCGGTGCCTGGGCGGACAACTGGTTTGCCTGGCATCGTCTCGGCGAAGCGTTCACCTCGGACCGCCGCCTGACGCGACTTTTGGGACCCAGTCGGACCGTCCGCTTTGCGCGCTTCTGGCAACACCATGTCGCGGGTTTTGGCAGCAACATTTCGCTGGGCGTCCTGCTCGGGTTGCTGCCCGAACTCGCGAAATTTGCCGGACTGCCGCTGGATGTCCGGCACGTGACCCTTTCTTCCGGATTCGCGGCGGCGGCGGTGGCCACTCTCGGGTGGGGCGCCCTGCTCACCGGGCCTTTTTGGCTGGCCGTGGCCGGCATCCTGATGATCGGCGTTATCAATGTGACGGTCAGTTTTGCGCTCGCCATGTTCGTGGCCATTCGCGCGCGTGACGTCCAATCACCAGAACGCCGGAATATTTATCAGGCGTTGTTTCTGCGCCTGCGTCAGCAGCCCCTGAGTGTGGTTTTTCCCACCCGGATGCCGACCCCGAGTTCTCACATCGCCGGCGCTGCTTCAAACATTGAAATGACCACGGATGGCGTCGTCGCAGTGAAACCGGAGCCCGCACCCGTGCCCGACCTGACTTCGCGATAGATTGCCGCCGTGAGGGCGTCGAGGCTTATCCGCAATGGGGCAATGGGGTCAAACATTGATTGTCGACATTTCGGCCCCCCAAAGACAGGTGAGCGCGGCCAATTCGGTGCCTTCTTCCGCCGGGCGCAAGAAACGACCTTTCCCCGTCGCCGTCCCGGCCCGCCGCGCTGAACGCGCCCCCTCCTCAAGGCGCGGGCGATGCCGCTGTTCCGTCGCTGGCGGGATTCCCCGAGCCTTGTGAGCCCGGCGAACGGCCACTAACCCTGTGCGGTGAACGAAAGCGTGTCCGCGCAGGATCTCTTTGAGCCGGGGAACGCCGCGAACTTTTTCGAGATCGCGGACCTGCCCGCCTTCGCCCCGGAGGTCACCGCGGAATTCAGTCGGCCGAATGCGCTGTGGCTGGCCGAGTTCTCCCGTCTTATTTACCGGCAGGAACGCGCCGAGAATCCGCGGGCGCCGGTGCAAGAAACCCGGGACGCCGTGCTCGCCCGGCAGGGTTGGCATGAGTCGACTTTTTTGAATGTCTCCAGCACACGGGCCGGATGTTTCCGCCATTCCCAACTCGGTTGCACCGTGCTGGTTTTTCGCGGCACGGCCGGGTTCGACGATGTCGTCACCGACGCCCGGTTGTTGATGCATCCGTGGTCCGGCGGCGGCAGAGTCCATTCGGGAATCCAGGCCGCGCTGGGGCTCGCCTGGGAATCCGTGGCGGCCGAACTGGCGCGGCCGGCCGGGCCGGTCTTCTTCACCGGGCACAGTCTGGGGGCCGGCCTGGCCACGCTCGCCGCGGCTCGCACACTTCAGGATTCCCGACTCCCGCGCCCGGCGGCGCTCTACACGTTCGGCTCGCCCCGGGTGGGGGATGCGGACTTTGCGGCGGGCCTCGCGGGATTGCTCCACTACCGGATTGTGAATGACCACGACATCATCACCCACGTGCCCCCGCCCGTGTCCGCACCGCTTTTCCCGGTATATCAGCACTCCGGTCAGATGCATCGCCTGTTGCCCGGGGGCTCGATGCAGGTTTCTCCGGCGGATATCGATGTCACGGATCCGCGACAAGGTGCCCGGGATCTCCTGGCCAATTTCCGCGGCCTGATCGGCGGCGCGCGTGCACCCGGCACTGCCCTCCCGCAGTCGCTGATGGATCACGCACCGGTGAATTACGTCGCCCGCCTGGAACAGCTCGCACCCGTTTCGCTTTAGCGGCGCTGGATTGCATGGACGGCGGTGCGGTCATGGATTTAAGTTTTCCGCATGCCGAGAAAAATAAGCGCCATCGCGCCGGATTGGTGGGACTACACCACTCTGGACACCGCCTTGATCAACACCGTCGCCGGGCTTGCGGGGCGGGATCTGGAGAAGCTCTCCCGTCCGGGTTTTCGAGTGGTCCTGTATGACACCCTGGAGGATTTTTACCTCGCCGAGGCCCTGGAGTACATCGATGCCTGGCGACAAAGCACGCCCGACAATCCGGTGGGCATCTGCGGCCCCATTGGACCCACCGAGCAATTGCCGCTCGTGGCGCGCTTGGTGAATTCGCTGGGATTGAAACTCGGCGACGCCCATTTCTGGGGCATGGACGAATGGTTCGACACCGCGACCGGGCGGGAAGTACCGGTGACGCATCCGCTGAGTTTCGAACGCGCGGATCGCGAACTCTGCTTCAACCGCATCCAACGCTCGCTGCGTCCGCCCGAGGCGAATCTTCACTTTCCCCAGGCCGACACCGCGGCGTACCGGAAGTCGTGGCGATCCGGCGTCCGTTGCGCCGTGATGCAAGGTGGGCAGGGCGACACGAAACACTGGGCGTTCAATGACCCCCTGCCGCGCAAGGGAAAACACCGGAACGAACCGCCGTCGACCGCCGAGTACCGCGCCCTGGCCACCCGTGTGGTGGATCTGCATCCGCTGACGCTGGCCCAAAACGCCCGCACCAGTGGCGGCGGCAACATTACAATGGTGCCCACCCGGGCGATCACCGTGGGTCCGGTGGAAACCTGGCTGGCGGAGAAGGTGTCCATCTGGCAGGCCGGCCAGCACGACAATCCGCTGGGTCAACGCTTGACCGCCTACATGATCTCCAAGGGAATCGTCGACACCACCGTGCCGATGTCCCTGCTCGCGGAGCACCCGAACGTGCAGTTTAATTACTACCGCGGCGGCCTTGGCTCCTGCGCCGTGGAAATGCACTGAGACCCGGCGGCTGCGAAGGCACTCAGCGCCTCAGCGCGGCAAATCTTCTGCAGCGTCGGAAGGTCCGGTTCCATCTGCGGGTGGTTCGACTGCTGGTGGTTCGACGGGCACCGCATCAACCACCGGGGCCACGCCGCCCGGAGATTCCGCCTGCTCCAGGGACATCTGTTGCAAGGCTTCGGGCGGCGCGGTGGCCAGACCGGGGTCGACGGTTTGCAGGCTCTCCGGCCGGAGCACTGGAATGCGTCGCAATTCGTCGGCCGAGGGTAAGGCGCTGAGCGAGGAAAGGCCGAAGTAGCCGAGGAATTCCTGGGTCGTCGCGTATTGCATGGGCCGACCGATGACTTCCGCGCGCCCGGCCTGCTGGATCAAATGACGCTCCACCAGAGTGGTGATGGTGCCGTCGACGGCCACGCCTCGAATCTGTTCCATTTCCGCGCGGGTGATCGGCTGGCGGTAGGCGATGATAGCGAGCGTCTCCAGTGCCGCCTGGCTCAAGCGCGCCGGGCGGCTCTTCACTCCCAGCATCGCCCGCAGCCACGGGGCGTAATCGGGCTGCGTCACAAACTGCCACGCGCCGGCCACGCACACGAGCCGGAAACTGCGCGCCGCGGCTTCGTGGTCGCGCGCCAACTCGGCCAGGGCGGCTTCGAGGTTTTCCGACGGCAGCTTGCGCAACGCCCGCGCCGGTTCCGCCGCTCCTTCCTCGTTCGCCGCGAGGGTCAGGAGGTCCCGCAGTTCCGCCACGCTGAGGGGCTTCTGCGAGGTGAACAGGAGGGCTTCAAGGATGAATTTCAGTTCCATGAAGATGAGTTGTTGCACCGGTTGGTCCGCCGCGGGGGCAGGCTCACTTTCGGTGGGAATTTCGACGGGAAGAGAGGGTTCTATGGCCACGGATTCGGCGGTCTCGGAGGGGGCATCCATGAAAGAAAAAGGCGTTCAGACGACCGGCGTCGCGGAACTGTCTCCCGCGAGGGGCGTGGCGTCGGGGAGTTGCGACTGGAAGACCTGCTCCGCCGTCCGCCCGGGTGGAGGCGGCGGCGATTCGAAGCCTGGCAGGTCCGGGTTTTGATTGACCACGGGCTCCGGCGGGGGCGCCGCCGCCACGTCTATTTCACCGAATTCCTCGCTCTGCAGCAGCACGAATTGTTTGAGCCTGGTCAGTTCGAGGATCGCGAGAAACGTCACCACGACCTCCGTCCGGCTGTGCGCCTCGGCAAACAATTCACTGACCCGGAACCGCGGACGGGTCAGGATCAATGCCCGCAGCGACTCCATCTTTTCGCTGACGGTGTACGGATCCGCCTGGATCTCACGGACGCCTTCGCGGGCATTGAAACGCTTGAGAATCGAGCTGACCACATGGACGAGGTCCCAGACGTCGACCGGTTCGGTGCGGGGCTCGACGACCTGGGCGAACTCCATCCGCCCGGGCCGACGCTCGTAGATCTCGGCCATCTGGCCTTCACGCTCCTGCAACTGGGCGGCGGCGTCCTTGAACTTCTTGTACTCGACCAGCCGCCGGATGAGTTCGAAGCGTGGATCATTCTCGTCCACCTCGTCCTCCGTGGAGGCGGCCCGCTGCTCCTTCGGCAGGAGTTCGCGGCTCTTGATGAAGATCAATGTGGCCGCCATGACCAGGAAGTCTCCCGCCACGTCGAGATCCAACTCCCGCATCTTGTTCAGGTGCTCGACAAACTCCGACGCCACGCGGGTCAGATTGATCTGGTAAATATCGACTTCCTGCTTCTTCACCAGGTGAAGGAGCAGATCGAGCGGGCCTTCGAAGGCCTCAAACTGGACACGGTATTCCGACATGCACGAATCCCCGGCGAGCCCACCCGGAATTCCTGCGACATCCCGGCGGACCACCTGAGAACCCACCAGCTTATGAAACGCCTACGCATCGCGGCAAGGAAGGGTTGTGCACAAGCGACGATCCCCGGTGGGCCATTGACAGGGGTTCGCCAGGCACCTCAGCCGTGGCTCGCGATGATCGCACCGTCCTCATTCCACCTCAACCGTTCATTCGTCCCCTCAGCGGGTCGCGGGAGCTGTCGTGTCCGATTTCCCCAGGCCCGGCGTGGCGTCGCTCACAACGCGGCGCTCCTTCCACATGAAGGTGGAAGTCATACCAGCCGTGACTGCGTGCCAGGGCGAAGTCGGATCGCAAGCGGTCGACAAAGAATCGCAATCCAGCGGGAGCCGGCGCCTCCGTCACCGGATACGATGCCGGGGTAATGAACCGATGGACCCTTTCGGCGCTCTGCCTGACCGCCCTGCCTTTCCTCGCCCTGCGCGCGGATGAAAATGTCTTCGGCTACGCCTACACCACCGAGGTGCTGCCCAAGGGCCGGTGGGAGGTCGAACAGTGGGTGACCAGCCGCGTCGGCAAGGATAGCGGCACGTTCGTCGGCACCGACCTGCGCACCGAAATCGAGACGGGCCTCACGGACCGGCTCCAGGGTTCACTCTACCTCAATTCCAATCACACCTACGCCCGCAACGCGCAGGGCAGCAGCGGACCCATCGACGACCGCAACCGCTTCGGTGTGAGTGGAACCTCGTTGGAACTTAAATACCAGGTGCGCTCACCGATCAAAGACAGCTTCGGCCTCGCCCTTTATCTTGAACCCGGCTACGGAACGATCGAAGCCGCCAATGGGGAGCGTCATCAGGAGATCGAACTGGAAGGCAAACTCATCCTGGAGAAGCACTGGCTCGAGGACTCACTCGTCGGGGTCTTCAACTACACGCTGGAACCGGAGTGGGCCAAAGGCGCGGGCGAGAGCGGCTTTCACACCAACCTGAAAATGGAGTGGGGCACCGGACTTTCCTGCCGTCTGGCGTCGCGCTGGCATGTCGGATTGGAGGCCCGGTTGCAGACCGAGTTTGAAGACGCCGACCTCAACCACTCGGCCTTCCTGGTCGCGTTCATCGGACCGACCGTCCATTACGCTGCTGAGCGTTGGTGGGCCACCCTCAGTGTGATGCCCCAGGTCGCCGGCTGGCCGGATGCCTTCGGCCGGGGCGGCCTGCACCTGGACGATCACGAACGCGTTGAAGTCCGTCTCAGGGCCGGCTTTAATTTCTGACCTGGTCTTATGTCCGGACGCATCCATTTCCTGCTCCTGCCGGCTTGTGTTGCCGGAGCCGCCCACACGCACGCCGCCAC
>JAYTHD010000190.1:0-4054 GCA_043732975.1 Verrucomicrobiota bacterium | reverse complement strand
CAGGTGATTCCTGCTCCGGTGCCAGCCCCGGGGAAATCCTGCACAAAGGGAGGCCGAGTCCCGCCGCACCTTAACACAAACGCCATTGACGCCGGGGCGCCCTTGCAGGCATATCGCGGGAGTTCACCGAATCTCACTATGAATACACGCTTGATGTCGACCGCCGGCTGGTGCCGGCTGGTCTGCTTTGTTCTCTTGAACGCCCTGCTCCCCGCCGGTCTGGCCCGGACGCTCGACGACTTCGACGGCGCCGCCAAGACCGCCTGGACCGATTTCACCTTCGTGCCAGGTTTTGGCCTGCCCACGCAATCCGGCGGGCAGTTTCACTTCGTCCAACCCCCGGCCGGACAGGCGATCTTTTCCGCCAGCCAGAAGACCTCCGAGACCTTTGAGTTGAAGGAAGGTCGGACCGTGGAATTCCGGGTGGATGTTATCGAAGGCGGAGGCAAGGATTCCTTCGCCATTCTTGCCTTCATCCCGACGGGCAATTCGCCCGGCACGCTGGCCGGCTATGGACTGGCCAAATCCACCACCGACATCCTGATCACCAAAGGCATCAACAAATATTTCGCCACGGTTGCCGGGGCGGATGCCGCGATCAAGCAGAACAAGGTGCGGCTGGTGCTCAACCTCACGGCCCGCAATGGCAGTGTGATCATCACCGGCAAGGTTCTCGATCTGGAGGACAATCTGAAGGTGCTCTGGCAGCGCACGGAGACCGATTCCCCGGCCGCCGACGTCCTGGCCGCGGGCACCGATTCCCCGGCCGCACCCTATCTGACCCAGGGTTATTTCACGCTGTATCTCTATCAGGATTTCGACAAAAACGCCCCGGAGAATCCGTACCAAGTCACCTACGACAACGCGGAGACATTCGTCACGGACAATGGCGTCCTGGATAATTTCGATGACAACATCAAGACCGACTGGACCGACTTCACCTTCGTGCCGGGCTTCGGACTGCCCACGGAAAGCGGCGGCCAATTCCGCTTTGAACAACCGCCCGCCGGCCAGGCAATTTTTTCGGCAAGCCAGAAGACGTCCCGCGTGTTTGATCTCAAGGACGGCGAGCGGGTGCAGTTTGACGTCGATGTCGTTCAAGGTGGGGCGAAGGATTCCTTTGCCATTCTGGCCTTCATTCCCACCGGCAATTCACCGGGAACCTTGAGCGGATACGGCTTTGCGAAGTCCACCACCGACATCCTGATCACCAAGGGCATCAACCGGTATTTCCTCGCCGACTCCGGTGCGGCGGCGGATCTGAAACAGGACAATATCAAGATGTCGCTGATCCTCAGTGCCCGCAACGGCAGCGTGGAAATCAACGCCCGGGTGCTGGACAAGGACGACCATGACAAGGTGATTTTCGACAAGACCGTGGTCGACACCGCGGCGGCCGATGTGCTGGTCGCGGGCACGGACAGTCCGGCGGGTCCGTTTCTGACCAGCGGTTATTTCACCCTCTATCTGTACCAGGACTTCGACAAAAACGCGCCCGAGACTCCGTACCGCGCGATCTACGATAACGCGTTGTTTGGTGCCGCGCCGACGGCGGCGAACGTGGCGCCGATCATCTCCGAGGTGTCGCCGGCCCCGAACTCCAATTACCTGCCGGCGACCACGCAGATCTCTTTCAAGGTGGCGGATGACAAGCCCCTCGATACCGCCAACCTGGCGCTCCTGTTGAACGGGCGACGCATCACCACCGCCAACGGTCTGACGCTCTCGGGAACCGGACTGACGCGGTTGGCCACCGTCGGCGGTCTTGAGCCGAACCAGAACTACCTCGCGCAACTCATCGCGATTGATTCGGAGGGTGCGGGGGTGACGAACTCGCTCTATTTCGACACCTTCACCTCGGGCGTTCTCGCAGTCGAAGTCGAGGACTACAACTTTGGCGGCGGCAATTTCATCGACCATCCGATCGTGGCCCCGGAAGGCAGCACCGATGCCGCGGCTTACAATGACCAGGTGTCCGTACAGGGCATCGACAGCAACGACACCCGCACCAGTCCGCGCACCCAGGATGCCCCATACCGCACCATGGATCCGATCCGCATGCAGCGTTCGCTGGACATTCGCCGATCCAAATATGTGGCGGCCGGTGGCGTCGACAACGGCAATGGGGTCTATGACTACGACGTGGGGGATCTGGCCACGGGCGAATGGATGAATTATACGCGGACTTTTTCCGCCGGATCCTACGAAGTCTATCTCCGCGAGGCGCTGGCCAATCTGGCCCAGGGCGAGAGCGTCCTGGAACTGGTCACGGGAGATCGCACTCAACCCAACCAGACGGTGAAGGTGCTGGGCTCCTTCCTCGGCACCCGGACGGGATTTGAATATCGCAACTTCGCGCTGACAGACGGCGCGGGGCAAAAGGTGATCCTGCGGCTTTCCGGCCTCACCACGCTGCGCCTGCGTCACGTGACGGCGGATACCAGCGATGCCAGCCGGTTCCTGAATTATCTCGCCTTCGTCCCGGTGGTCGATCCCGGCCTGCAGCGGGCCACGGTGAGTTCGCTCTCGCCCGCGCCGGATTCCTCCACGGCAACGACCGAACCAAAAATTGTCGTGGGCCTGCAAAACCGGGACACAACGGTCGTGGCGAATTCGGTGGCCCTGAGTGTGAACGGGCAGCCCGTCACGCCGCAGATTACCACCACCGCCGACGGCTTGAGCGTGCAGTTCGCGCTCTCCCCGCTGCCGGCATCGGGTGCGCTCAACACGGCCCGCATCGTGTTCCGCGACAACTTCGGCGTGTTCCAGACCAACGATTGGAGTTTCACCATCACCTATCTCACGCTGGATGCCGCGACCCGGGCCGCGGGCACGGGCAATCAGCGCGGCTTCAGTGTCCGCGTGGTTCAGGCCACCACGGATGTGGGTCGGTTGGAGAACAGCCTGCAACGGGCGGAGTCGCAGTTGGGCGCGAATTCCAACATTCCCAAGGCCTATGACACCACCGTCGTGGCCCCGGTGATCAACTTCTCCCAGAATGCCCCGGGAGGGTTTGATGGCTTCTTCGACAGCGACGACATCATCCCCGGTTCCACGACGGATTTCGGCACTGACAACTACGCCATGGAAGTTCGCACCTACCTGGATCTCCCGGCCGGTGTCGTCCGGTTTGGGGTGAATTGCGACGACGGCTACAAGGTGGCCTCGGCACTGTCTCCGGATGCAAGCACCATTCCGCTGGCCTTTCACAATGGCGGGCCGGCGAATGAGACGTTTGACGTCGTGGTTCCCGTCGCCGGGTTGTATCCGTTCCGCCTGGTCTGGTACGAAAGTGGCGGCGGAGCTTATGTGGAATGGTTCACCGTGAATCGCACGACGGGGGATCGCACCTTGCTGAATGCGCCGGGCGGACTGAACGCCTACGCCGATCTCACCGCGCCGACGATCAGCCTGCAATCCACGGCCGCCGTCGGAGCGGCCTTCACGACCGAAGCCGGTGCCACCATCAACACGGCGACCAAGACCATCACGGTCTCACGGAACGGTCAAAGCCGGTTCTATCGTCTGCTGGGCGCTCCGGGATTGAAACTCCTCACCGTGTCCGTGTCCGGCGACACGGTGACCCTCACCTACCAATAATCGGGCGAACCGATTCGCTCCCACAGCGGCGCGGCCTGCAACCCAGGCCGCGCCGTTTTGCTTGAGCCTGGAGACCGAAGTTCAGACCTCAGAATGTTTGGGGTAAAACCAGAGAAACAGTGAGCGGTCCAATTCCCTGGAACGGTTCTCCCCGTCCCGTTGGGGCTGAACTCCGTTGGCGTCGCCATCGTGCCGACAATCATCGGACTCCACGTTCAAATCTCGAAGAAGTCAAGGCAACGGACTCTCCAGTGTTTTCCTCGTTTTACCCCCAAAATTCTGAGGTCTGAAGTTGGATCCGCAGATTATTTGAGAAGCGTCTCCGGAGTCTCTCTTGCCGAATGGAGAAGGCTCAGGAGTGTCCGCTTTGGCTCCAAAACCATTGATAATCTGTGTGAATCCGCGTGAATCTGCGGTTCCTCAACTCGGGCTGTCAGGTAGATCGCCTGGGCAC
>JAYTHD010000189.1:0-24783 GCA_043732975.1 Verrucomicrobiota bacterium | reverse complement strand
GCAGGTTGAAGTCACGGAAACGATCCAGCACGGCATCGGCGTTGAGCGGCGCCATCTTCACGCCGACACCCAGGGGAAAATGGGTGAAGACCACCGTGGGCCGTTTCGGATCCAATTTCGGCAATTGGTCGTCGAGCCATTTCAACGTCTCCGGCTGCACCCGTGTCTTTTCAAAGTTGGTGCTTTCGGTGGAATCGAGACTCACAAACTGCCAGCCGAGATGTTCGAAGTGGCGGTTGATCGGCCCGGGGAAGGTCTGGAGGAAACTGGTGCGATCACCACCGGGGCGATGATCGTGATTACCGATCTGCACGAAACAGGGATGACCCAGGGCTTTGAAATGATCGCGAATGGCGGCGTGGCTCGCGGGTTCGGCATTATCCGCCAGATCGCCCAGAACCAGGGTGAACTCCGCCTCGCGATGGGTCTTCATCTGCCGGATGAGCGCCGCGAACCACGGATCGCACTCCGCGCTGACATGGTGCAGGTCGTTCACCGCGAGGAAGCGGAACCGTCGTCCGCCGGCCGCATGAGCGCCCTCGGCTTGACAACCCGGCCAAAGGCCCAGACCCAGCAACGCACCCGCACTGAGCTTCCCCAACGCAGCGCGCCGCGACCAACGGATATCGGGATTCATGCAGCAGGTTAACACACCAGCGACACTTTCAGAAAAAGAACCGCGGATGACGCGGATAACGCAGATAAGGAACGACACTTTTCCAATCCATCCGCGTCATCCGTGTCCTCCACGGTCAAAATTCTTTGGAAGTGTCGCTGTAGTGCCAACTGGGAAATCCATTATTGCGAAAGCCCAGGCCTCCGAATTCACGGAGTAACGGGCTGACAACATTGCCACACCATTTCCCCCCGACTCACGAGGCGGCAGTAGCGCTGCGACGGCCGCGCCCGCGCCGAGCGGGCGTCGGGCCAACGCGGGGTGACGTGCCCGCCCGTTCAGTGCGCCGCTCTACGCGACGCTACTGGTCGCAGCGCTATCAGTTCCACCCCAGCGGACCGGTCGGCGGCGCAAAGGTCCAAACGGGTTTGGCTTCCGCACCCCGCCAGACGCGCAGGACGCCGTCCATTCCGCCGGCGACGATGACCTGCCCATCCGGAGTGACGGCCAGGGCCTGCTGGTAGTCGGGTGGCTTTTCGTAATCCCGCACCTTGTCACCCCCCACTTTCCAAACCGTGATGGAAGGATCGCCCGTGCTGGTGACGACCTGTTCCGCGTTGACGAACGCGACGCCGGTGATTTCCTTGCCGGCACCGGTGGCGCCCTTGCGCTTTTCACCGGTGAACGGTTCCCAGATTTTCACCGCCCCTTCCGCACCGCCCGTCGCCAGAAGCCGCCCGTCCGGCGACCAGCCCACCGCCATCACATGCGCCGTGTGTCCCTCAAAGACCCGCTCCACCAGCGTGCTGGCGGTATCCACGAGACGCGCCAGGCGATCCGCCCCTCCGGTGGCCAGCCAGCGGCCGTCCGGCGACCACGCCAGGGCCAGCACGGAATCGCTATGCAGGTTGGTCAGCACGTAGCGGAATTGACCGGTGATCGGCTCGAGCACATGGACATCGCCGCCGCGTGACGGATCTCCGCTGCCGATGGCGAGGCGGGAGCCGTCGGGTCGAAACGCCAGGGCATTGATGCGATCGGCAAAGGGCGAATTGGTGTCGCTCCCCATCGTGCGAACGAGGCGCCAGGCCGGTCGGATGAACGGCGCTTCGTCACCCGGTGCCAAATCGCGAAAAACATCCAAGGCCGCACCGGTTTGCCGATTCCACGTGCGTCGGGAGCCGTCCTGATGGGCGGTCACCAGTTGTCCCTCAGCCAGCCAGGCGCCCAGGACCCGTTGGTGGGCGGCACCTTTTTTAGCAGCGAGCTCCGTCGCCTCGAGTTGGGCCTTTGCCCGACCCAACTCGGCCTCGGCCTCGGCGCGATTACGTTCCGCACTGGAAACGGCCATCGTCGCCCGGGTCAACCCGAGGTGCGCCAAGCGCAACTCTTCCTCCGCGGCACCCTGCTTGTCCTGGGCCTGCTTCCACTCCCGCTCGGGCGCCTCCAGGGCCTTGGCGGCGGCCTCGCGCTTGTCTGTTGCGGCCTTGACGCGATTGGTGTCGCCCGTGCGCTCCGCCCGGAGCACGTCGTACTCGGCGAGATCACGATTCACCAGGACTCCAGACCGGACGAGTTGCTTCGCGGCCAGATTCGTCCGCGCCCCTTCCCAGGCGATGATCGCCTTCTGCCGACGTTCCACCGCCACGGGCAATTCCTTCCGGACCGACTCCAGCGCGGTGCCGAGGGCAGACAAACGACCCGCCACCAGGTTGGTCTGTCGCCGCGCCTCGGCGAGGGCGAACTCCTGCACGCGATCCGTCTCCAAGCGGGCCAGCACATTCGTGCCCGTGAGATCCGTCAAACGGGCGGGCTCCGGGCCTCCCCAAACCACCAGGCGCTGCTCGGCGACATTGGTCAGGATCGTGAGCGACGGATTCGTGGGCCACTCCCGCGCCGGGCCCGCGGTCGGCGGCAGCCGACGCCAGAGCTTCACTTCCCGAAAGCCGCCACTGGCGAGCCATTCGCCGTCGGGACTCAGGGCCACGGCATTCACCGTGTCCCGGTGCGCTGCGTCCACGGCAGGGTCCAGCAGGTTCGCCACCGGCCCGCCCCGGTCGAGGTCGTAGATGGCCAGGTGATTGCCCCGGCCACACGCGGCCAGTCGACCGTCCGCCGTCACCGCCACGGCGGCGATGTTCCGCACCTCCGGGGCCAGCGATTGCCAGGCGATCGCATCCGCCACCGGCGCCGTGGACTTGGCGCCCTGTTCGATCCAGGCGGAAAGAACCCCCAACTCCCTTGGAGTCAGGTCCCGCGCGCCCGCCTTGTTTTCCTTGGGCGGCATGCGCGGTTTGACTTCATGGGTCGCCACCTGCAGCACGAGCGATTGCGCCGGTTTGCCCGGGATCAGGGCCGTGCCCGATTCGCCGCCCTTCACCATGTCGGCGGGTGACTCCAACAGCAGGTCGGCCTTGGAGGAGGTTTTGTTGTGGCAGGGCAGGCAATTGGGTCGCAACAGGGGCAGGACGTCGCGATAGAATTCGAGAATCCCGCCCGCCGCGGGACGCTCCACCGGAATCACGACGGGCTTGGGCTCGGCCGCCAGTGCGACCGCAGCCAGGGTGGTGAGCATGAACCTCCCGGCCAAACGCACCCATCCGTGCGGCTCAAAGGAAGCCACGGGCCGCCCGGTGCAGAACCCAAGGAAGCCCGGCATCCCGCCGCCGATCAATCGCCATCCAGTCCCTTCAAACATAAAGCAAGCCGATTCCCAATTCACGAACGCGATGAATGAATCCCGTCTCGACGCATGGGAAGTCTGCAGGGTTCAATGAAGTTGGCCGGGGGAAAAGGATTTCCATCAAGATTCCCCTGACCATTGCGTTGGGATTCTCCCCGCAAATCCAGCTGACATCCGACCACTTATCCGCTTGTGTGGAGACGCAATGAAAGTGTCACCCACCAACCTGCCGGTGTGGCTCGCGCGCCTGTTGTGCCTGGTCGTTCTCCTGGCCGGACCTCTTCACGCCGCCGCGCCGGAAAAAGAAGAAGACGAGGAAGCGCTCAAAGCCAAATACAAAAAGGCGATCAACGCGCTGCCGTGGATCCACGGACCGGCGGTCAAGACTTTGGGCGAACGGGCGGAGCTTAAATTCTCCGACGCCTACCGCTTCCTCGAGGCGAAGGCGGCCAAGAAACGCCTGGTCATGTCGGGCAACGAGGTCGATGACCGCGAAATTCTCGGCATGGTGGAACATATCGCCGACAACTGGTGGGTGGTCTTTGAGTTCGATGCGATCGGCTACGTCAAGGATGACGAAAAAAACAAGCTGGACCCGGACAAGATCCTGCAGGCCTATCGCGACGGAATCTCAGCGCGGAACAAGCGACGCGATGGCCCGCCAACCAAGGTCTTCGGGTGGCACACCAAACCGAACTACAATGAGGAGACCCACAACCTCGAATGGGCGCTGATTTTTGAAAACTCCGGCTCCCAGTACGTGAACTACAAAGTGAAATTATTGGGGCGTCACGGGGTGGTGGATGGCACCTGGGTGGGCGATTTGAAGGACCTCGATACGGCCGTTCCGCAATTCCGCCAGGTGTTGAACGACTTCAAGTACAAGGGTGGTGAAAACTACGCCGAATATCGGTCCGGCGATAAAATCGCAAAGTACGGCCTGGCCGCACTTGTCACGGGCGGCGCGGTGTTGGGCGCGGCCAAGTTGGGCTTGTTCACCTCCCTCTTCGTGTTCCTGAAAAAGGGCATCAAGCTGGTGGTGGTGGCCGTGGTCGGCCTGTGCGCGTGGATCAAAAAGCTAGTCACGGGTCGCCGCAGGGAATCGGCCGAATGAACGCTGCCAGCGCTCCCGCTTGCCGATGACGGAGCGTCAGGAACTGCTGCTCCTGCTGGCCGGACTCTACCTGGTGGAATGCTTCCGCTGGGTCCGACGGGGCAGCGTGATCTTCCGCCGTTTGCCGGGTATCGGCTGGCAGCGGCGCGCCAACTCCGAGTTCATCGCCAATGATCAGGGCGACCTGCATTGGACCTTTCCCCTTCCCGATCTGGGTGACTTCCTGGTCGTGCGTGGCTTACCGTGGTCGGTGGGACTAGAGGGTGTGGCGACGTGGCACGTCTCCGCCGCTCATCCCAACGGTCGCACCTCGCAAAGCGCCACGTTTCGCCGCTGGGAAAAAATCAAAAAGATCGAACTGGAAAACGACCGGATTTTTGTCGCGGATCAACCCTGGTGGACGGCCGATTCGCCGACCGAGGCCCAGCGACTGGCGGGACTGCTCAAGCGCTGGGCGGAAATGCCGGCGGCGGGCCGCGAAAACGCGCTGCGTGCGGAACTGGCGGAATCGTTCGCGATCCAGCCCATTCGCCAAAAGCTGCACGATACCGACACCCAACTCTCCCCGTTGCGCCGGGCCGGGATGCTTCTGGAAGGCCTCTTGTTTGTGGCCCTCCCCGTGGCGGTCTGGCAGTGGGGTTGGTTCCCGGCCCTGCCCGCGGGCCTGCTCGCCACTTACGCCACGTCCAACTGGATCGCCTGGCGCACCGGAATCCTGCATCAGCAATGGTATCCGCGAGCCGCCAAGGAACGACTGCGCCTCCGACTGCTCTGCGGTTTTTCGCCGTTGACCGCCATCCGGGCCGTCGATCTGGTCGGTCGAAATCGGGTGGAAGGCTTCGATCCACTGGCGGTGGCGCTGGCCCTATTGCCGTCGGCCCACGCCGCGCGCCTGGCGGAAGCGTGGGTGCGGGACACCTGGTATCCGCTCCGACCCGAGAATCCGTTCCCGGACGCGACGCCCGCCGCGTCGAGTGTGGCCTGGTTCACCACCGCTTACCGCGAGGCGGGCGCTGTCGCATTGAAATCCGCCGGTCTGGAGGCCACCGACCTTCGCCGCGCCCCGAGCCGAACCGAGCCCGCCAACACGCAATACTGCGGCCGCTGCCACGCCCAGTTCCGGCCCGTCGCCACCACCTGTCGGGCCTGTGGTGGACGTCCATTGCTTCCTTTGAAGTAAGCCTCTAACGCTCCGGCGGGAGGCCCGTCTTCCGCATTTCCTCCAACTGGAGCTTCGACTTGGTGGACAGCGGATTGTCCTGCAGCCGGCTCCGCAGGAAGGGTGCCCACTCGCCGCGGCCCTTGAGATCGTTCGTCACCGCGCGATAAAGCGGGCTGAGATTGCGAATCCAATTTCCCGAAAGATCCAGCCAGGTCAGATCCCGCAAACCCGCCACCGGCGTCACGTCCTTGATCTTGTTGCCGGCGGCCGACACCGAATGGAGTCGCTTCAATGTTTCCAGGCCTTCCAGGGACAGCAGTTGGTTTTGGCTGACGGTGAGCGTGCCGAGGCGCACGTTGTTCGCCAACGAAACCAGCGTGGTGATCTGGTTTCCCGTGACGTAGAGCGACGTGAGGTTCGTCAAGGGCGCCAGGGGGCTCAAATCGGCCACCTGATTGAACTCCAATTGCAGGTATTGCAACGCGGGCAGAGTGCCGAGCGGCGCGAGATCCCGGATCCGGTTGGTCGCCAGGTCCAATTGCTGGAGGATTTTCAAACCGCGCAGCGGCGACACATCCGCGATGGCATTGCCCGAAAGCGTCGCCGACGCCAGGCCGGTGCAGTTTTCAAGTCCGGCGAGATTGGTGATCCCACGCCCCGGTGCCTCGAGGAACGCCACGGTGGCCAGCTCTCCCACCGTCAGCGGCTCCTGGTTCGTGCGTTTGGCCAGAATCTGGTAACGGACCGCCGCCTCCAACCTGGGGTCGACGAACTTGGCTGCGTCCGCGGCCCGTGCCGTCGTCAACGCTGCGCTCAACCAACCAGCGACCAGACAGGCCGCGCCGATATTGGGCAAAAATGATTTCATGATGAGAGGTCCCAGACTTTGGCCCATGACGAGGGGTTGTCGTCAAGGCGATGGTGTCAAAATTTCAACCCGCCCGGTGCGGATTGCGAAGGTGCGGCGCCCCATTGAGGCACCCGCATCCCCCTCACCCCCAAGAACCCTTCCCGCCGCTATTCGCGTCGCGCCCGATAAAAACGGTGAGTGGAACGTGGATCGAGAAAGTTCGTCGCCCCGATCATCAGGGAATCCGGGAATCTCACCCACTCCACCGGCGTCCAGTCCGACCTGGACGGCGACAACGAATCCGTGGCCTCGATTTGATACACGCTGCCCGCCTCGCCGGCCAAAACCAGTTCCCAGGGCGGCGCTGGCGATGTCCCCGGTCGCACGGTCAATCGAGGGGGTATCGCCGGGGCGGCAAACGGGAGCCGCAGTGCCGGGTCGCCCAGCAGGTTGTAGAACTCCGGCGTAATCGCGTCGTTACCCGACTCCAGAAAACGATTCCGACTGCGCCGCAACACATCTCCCACCCGATCTTCGCTCCGGGCGTAGGTGAGTTCCTCCGCAAAAATGCGGTTCAGCTGGGAAGCCTGATAATTGATGGAAAATCCGCTCGGCGACCACACCGCCAGCGGGCCAACTCCATCCTTGAGCAACAGGGCCTCGGCCAGGCAATCCAACCCCGGCAACGCGAATTGCCCCATGGCACAGGTCATCCCCGTCACCAGGGGCGAGACACTGCCAAAACTCAATCCCGGCACGTCGGCGATGGTTACGTACTCCACTCCCATACGGTCACGGCCACCGTGTCCGACGTAATTCCACCACGTCACACCTCGCCCCAGTTCATCCCGCACCTGAGACCGCACCACCGCACTGCCAACGCCGGTGTTGTAGGCCTTTTTGACAGCCAACGCACCGTCCACCAGCGCGCCCAATTGGTCACTGTCTTGAATGAATTCTCCGCCCGCATCCGGCAGGTCCGCGTGCAACAAGGCCACCGACGGACGGGGCGGCTGGCTGTTTTCATAGATCTGCATTCGATTGATGAGCCGGTGCAGGTCCGCACTTGTTTTGACCGACAGCCGTCCCACGGACGTGCGGGCCGTCGGGGAATCGAGCATCTGGGGATCCGCCGCCGCCCGTCCAAAACTCGTAAGGATGAGCGGTGGCGGCAGCAGGTTGTCCGCACCACCCAACACCGCCCGATAATCATACGTGCCGTCCCCCAGAAGCACGACGTAACGGGGAGCGCTCTGCCAATGCTGACGGGCGTGGGCGAGCAATTCCCGCAGCGCGGTCGGCCGGGGCGCGCCAAACGAAAATTCATGCTGCATTTGAGTCAGGGTCACCACCCGGCTCGCCAAGCCCTGGGAGTCGCGCCAGGCCGCGAGACGTTGGGCGGGCTCGATCAGGGACTCCGGGGAAATCACCAGATAATCCACCTTCAACGCGTCGGTCCGGAGCGGGGTTTCACCCACGGTTCGCCACCGCAACACATTCCTCGGAGCGTCCGGTCGAAAGGCCACGTAGTGGTGCCCGATTTCCGCCTCGAAGATGCGGGTCTCAACGGTCCCGCCACCCAATACCGACGTCTCCGCCGTCATCTCCAGAATGACCGGGGTGGCTGGATCGCTGATGTCCCACACGTCTACGGGGCCACCGTCCGCCGCCCGAACCACCCGGCTCCCCGCGTGATCGACTTCGAACAACAGTGAACCCTCGGCAACCACCAGTGGACGGGCGTAGCGAAAGCGAAACCGGTCGAGATAACACAGGCTGGTACGATCTCCCTGGCTGCTTAAAACGAGTGAGTTGGTCCCCGACTTCAAGTCCTTCGGCCCGAGGGGAAGCTTCCAACTCTGGAGTGTGCGTCCTGCCCAATTGAGGAAACCAAGGCTGCGGCCATTCAAGGTCGCCTCAAAGGCATGCGTCGTCTCACTGGTGGAGGCGAGATCGATCGTCAATTGCAGCGCGCCCGCATCGGCGGCAACGTCGGGCACATTGACCGAATAGGTCCGTGTTCCCAAGACCGGATGGGCACCCAGATAGTTGTCCCAGACCCAGAAATCTTCCTCCAGGCTCCCGGGCAGCGTGGTCACCGCAAACACGTCGTTCTCGATGTTTTGCTCCACGTACCCCACCGCGGCCGCACCGACACTCGCCGCCCGGGCGTCCCGCCGGGTGGGTTCCGGGGAAGGAACCGAAGTGGATTGAAAAACGTTTCCGCGCAAATAAACGCTTCGTTGCTCCGGGAGGAAGAAGAGGCAGGCGTCCTTTCCCGAAGCCAGCGTCCACCGCAGGGGTCGTCCCAGACTGGCCAACCCCAGCGAATGATCCAACAGGCGGGCGCGAATGTCCGCCAGGGGCTGATTCAGCGCCGACGCCAGTTCAGCGGCCGTGGCTCGATAGACCCCGGAAACTCCAGTAAACGCATCAAATCCAGCCAAACCCGGTCCACCCGCCAGGGGAGCTGGTCGCGTCGGTCGAACCCCCGCGGTTGCCAAAGACGCCTCGACTTGCGAAGGGCCGATCCCAGGGTTCGGTGACACGGGCGGCGCAGCGATCCAGGCGCTTGAGGCGCCCTCCGTCTTCGATTCGGACTCACCGAGTGCTCCGGCCACAGGCTTGGAAGATTCCGCTCCACCCACCACCTCCGCCAACCGCAGGGGCCAGTGGACCGGGCGCCCGTCCTCACCCCAAACCCGCAGATGAATTCGAGACGCGTCCAGCCGCTCAGGCGCAGGATCAAGTGATTCCGACGAGTCCCAGACATACCGGCCGCCGGCAGGCGAATTCCGCGCGGGAATCAAATGCCGATTCAACCGGGTCTCCACACCGGCATCGTCAACGGAGATCACGTCGAAGCCGACCACTCCCGACTCGATCACCGTTTCCCACGCCAAGCCGGGACGCACCGAACCGGCCTGGGACGATGGGTTGCGAAACGACACCGCTCCCACCTCCCAGCGGGCGCCAGACGATGGCATGCCCACCAGAGTGGAATCCGCCTGCTCGCCAATATTACCCAGATGATCAAAGGCATGCCCCGCATGGCCAAGCGATAATTCGGGCGGCACCTCGGCAGCTTGGGCAAGGGCACCCAGGAAAAGCAGCAACGCGACTCGAAGCATCCAATTCATGGCTGCACAAAGACACAACAACGGCGGCCTGTCAGTCCTCAACCTTCCCGGAAAGAGGCCCGGCGGCGCCTATCTCCGCCGACGCGGCGGCCATTCGTCGGAGCGCTGGCATCCTGCCGGCTTAAACGCCACACACATCGCTGATGCCCCAAATCGGACAGGACGTCCCGCGGGTTCCCGGCCGGACTGCTTGGCGCGGACCCGAAGCCGGTTGGAAACCGGCGCTCCGGCCGCGGTCTCATCCATTACCTTACTCTCCGGCGGAGGAAGAACCAACCGAGACCGAGGGTGGCGAGGGCGGCGAGGGGCGCGCTGGATTCGGGGACGAAGTAGGTGACGATGAGGGTGGTCTTGAGTTCGTAGAGTTGCGCGCCGAACGGCTCCTGTGGCGCCCGCCGTCGCCAGCATGCGCCACCCCGCGCCGACCGGTGCATTCGCGACGGCCAACCGACCCGCACCGGTTGGTCATTGCCCCAGCCGTTGCCGTCGGGCAGGAGGAGACTTTCCTGATTGCCAGCGGCCCCATTACGCGGTAGCAACTGGGTGCATGTCCTCCATCGTCCGTTCCGGGTTGGTCCCGTTTTCCCGACGCTCCTTTCTGCAATCCGTCGCCGGTGCCGGCCTCGCCAGCGCCCTGGCCCAATCCCCTGGAGAGCGTCCGCGGCGCACGGGCGCACTCACCGTATTGAATCCGCGCCAGCGGGTGCCGTTGTCCTATATCATCGATGACTCCACGTGCCTGGTGAATCTGAACCGTTTCGCCATGCCGCAGTTCGACGCCGCCTTCCAGGGTTCAAACAAGACCTATCACCGCGACTGGCGTGACTGGCCGGTGGAGATTCCTGATCGGTTTGTGCGACGATTTGGCGAGTGGTGTGCGGATCAGGGTGTCCGCGGGAAATACAGCATTGTGCCTTATCCTGCGTGTGTCGGTCGCCTGGACCGGGAGCTGCCGGGCTGGACCCCGCGCGAAGTGCAGGACAGTCTGAAGGTGGTTCGCGAAGTGATGCTGCCCAACTGGGATATTCACCCGGAGATGATCACCCATACGCGCGTCATTGATCTAAAGACCGGACATCCGGTGGCGGAGCGGAGTTTGAAGTTCATGGAGAATTGGGATTGGACCACCGGGCGGAGTGCTGACGAAATCGCGGCCTATATGGCCTATGCGTTGCGAATTCTGCGGGAGGTGGGATTGCCCGTAACCGGGATCACCACTCCGGGAGGATTCGGGAATCGGGCGTTGCCGCAGCTGGCCGAGGCCACGTTTCAGTCGTTGCGGGACGTGTTCCAGGCCGAGATCCCGCATTATTTCCGACACGCCTTCGATCGCGGCGCGGAAAGCGTGGCGCCGCGGGTGGAGAATGTCAGCGGGCTCGACGGGCCCGATCCGAAATGCGTGGTGAGCCTCATCGCCTGCACGGGCGACTGGACCGGTGGCTGGGACAACACGCCGCCGGGCGGGGCGGATGCCTACATCACGAGTGATCTTCAAAGCGGGCGCCTGGTGGACATCATCGGCCGGGGCGAGCCCGCCTGCCTGATCTCGCATTGGACGGGCATCTATCACAACGGGGCGGAACTCGGCTTTCAGGTGTTTCGCGAGGTGGTACGGCGTCTGAATTCGCGCTTCGATAATCTGCTCTGGATGAAGCTGTCCGAGCTGTCCCGGTATTGGGCGGCGCGGGAATTGACGCGGTGGACGGAGACCAATGGTCAGTTCGAATTTCAGGCCCCGTATGCCTGTCCGGATTTCACCCTCCGGCAGGCCCGGACCGTCACCAAAGCGCCGGAGATCTCCCGCGGCACCGCACGTCTCCGCCTCCGCGAGGTGAGTGGTCCCCGTCAACTCCAGACCGACACGTGGTGCCGCGAGGGCGACCAGGTGATCTGGTGCTTCGATCTCCCCAAGGGCCAGTCCACCTTGGCCGCCTCCTGATGGCATTTGTCCCTAGTCTGCCCACGGGAGGCGGGACATCCAGTCGTCCGGATGGAGAAAATCCGGGATGCAAAAATGGGCGCCGGCGGCGGTCAGCCGCACCTTTTTGGCGGCATCCAACTGCCGGGAACGCCACTGGGTCTCGTCCGAACAGACCGCCACGGCAAATCCCCCCACGGCCCGCGCCTGCTCAATTTCAACGTGTCCGTCACCAAAAGCAATCAGCGCGGTTCCGGGCAATTGGGTACGGGCGAGAATCTGATCCATGACGCCCCGTTTGGAGAATGTCCGGTCATCCGGTCCCGACGGGCCATGGAAGCGGCCACCGAAGAATTCCGACAAACCGAGCCATTTGGCTTCCGCGGCGATGAACCGAAGCTCGGTCCCGGAAGCCAGGTGCAGCGTGACCCGCTCCGCCGCGAGTTGGGTCAGGAATGCCAGACTGCCAGCAATCATGAAGTCGTCCGCGGGTGCCGCTCCACTGCGAATCTGCTCCGCGCGGTGATTCACGACGGCCGCCAGGCGCGCTTGAAAATCGGCGTTGTATTCGATCGGAGTCCGGGGAGCGCCTCCCCGGGCGGCCACCCATTCGGCCAAACGCGCCATCTGATGGATCGTCGGTTTGCCGTTCAATCCCCAGATTTCATCGTGGGCCAGCCGCGCTCGCTCCGCCGGGGTTTCCCCGGGCTTGGCCGGCAGGATTTCCAACCACTGGCGCTGCATCACCTCGGCCCAACCGGCCCGCAGCAGGGAAATCGTGCCATCCCAATCGAACAAGGCGTGTCGAATCACGGGTTCATCCTTCCCAAACGTGCCCATCCGGGGCCAATGGCGTCCGCACGGACGGGGCCAGTCATCCGCCGGGTCCGCGGGCGAAGGATCCATCGGGGACGACCGCGCCGCCGCCGGCCGACTTCAGCCGGGTGGCAGGCTCAGTTGGTCAAACGGACTGTTGAGGGTGGAAGGCGCCGAAGCGGCATTGGTGTCGACCCGGGCCGTCGGCGCAGCTTCACTGAGATTCACCTGGGGCGCCGCCTCACTGGATCCATTCGCCGCGGCCGCAGCGGAACCGGTACTGGCAGCCCGCGAGGACGCCGGCCGGTTCGCCTCATCCGGATGCCTCGCCCGCTTCTGCTTCGGCAGCGGATTGACCATCAGGTTGATGGCTTTGCCGACGATGCGAACATCGCCATTGGCCTGTCCCCACGGTGCCAGATCACTGATGAATTTCCGAACCACCCCCGCGCCGACTTCGGTGTGGGCATTCTGGCGGCCGCGGAAACGCAGGTTGATCTTCACTTGCATGTCATCGCAGAGAAAACCGATCGCATGCGCGAGCTTGATGGAAAGATCGTGCGGATCAATCACGGCGGAAAGCTGCACCTCTTTCACTTCATTGGCGTGGGAGGTCTTCTTGGCTTCCTTCTCCTTTTTGGAAATCTCGTATTTGTACTTGCCATAGTCGACCACCCGGCAAACGGGCGGAACGGCGTTCGGGGCGATTTCAACCAAGTCCACCCCATGATTCTGGGCCAGGCGAATCGCCTGCGCCAGGTCCATGACCCCCACCTGAGCCCCGTCGGCTCCAATGACGCGTACATCCTTGGCCCGGATGCGGCCATTGATGCGGTGTTGCGGTTCGGGCGGACCACGCCGGAACGGAGGCCGCGGGTTCAAGACGCCACCTCCAATAGAAGTGCCAACATGCAGAATAAATCCATCTCTGACTTGTGCGAACTGTAACTTTTATAGTCTGTAGGACCATGCAGTCGCAAGCAAAAACTCGCGGAGATCGGATGGCTTCCGGGACGGCCGGGACACCCCTCGCCCCGCGTGCGCGCGGCACGGGGCGGTCGTGCTGCTTTCCCTTCCTTGGTCGACGGAACTTCCCAGGGAAGCCGGGATTCCTTGCCGCGATATCGCTATGGGTTGTCTCGGTCATGCTGGCGACGATCCCCGTCTCGGTGTCCGGGCAGCCGCCCGAGGGCGATCCCGCGAAGCTGCACCCGCGGGCCATCACCGCCGCTCAGCGAACCAGTATGGAGACCGCCTACCACGAGGCGGTGGCCGCCGCCGCCCAGACGAACAGTGTGACCAATCTTTGGCGGCTGGGCCGGGCCGCCTTTGATCACGCGGAAACCTTGACCCGCGAAAAGGCCAAGGCGCAGGTGGCCGAGACGGGAATTGCGGCCTGCCGCAAGGCCATTCGGGAGAATCCAACCCGTGCCGAAGCGCACTACTACCTCGCCCTGTGCCTCGGCGAGTTGGCGCAGACCAAGATGCTGGGAGCTCTGCGATTGGTGCGGGAGATTGCCGAGGAATTCGAGCAAGTGCGCGTGCTGGACGAAACCTTCGACTTCGCGGGTGCGGATCGCGGGCTTGGCCTGTTGTATCTGGAGGCCCCGGGCTGGCCCGCGAGCATCGGGGATCACAAAAAGGCGCGCAGCCATCTGGAGCGGGCGGTGGCGCTGTCACCCAAGTATCCCGAAAACCACCTGGCGCTCCTGGACCTGCTGCTCCGCAACAAGGATCTGCGGGGGGCCGCCATGGAGCTGGCGACTCTCAACAGCCGGTGGACGGAGATGCGTCAAACTTTGGCCGGCGAGGCGTGGACGACGGCCTGGACGGATTGGGAGCGACAAAGGCAGGAGCTGACCGCCAAGATGGCGCATCCCAATGTCAAAAAATAACGGCCGACCAGTCGACCGCCGCACCCTCAGTGAATCCGGTTGAGGGCCTCGCTGACCTCCGCGACCGTCAGGATTTCAGCCAGGACAAGCGGTTCGGCAGCATCCGGGAGATAGAGCACATTCACCGGCACGGCCCGCTTGCCGAGGGTTTTCAGCGCTTCCCGGATGGGCTCGTTTTCGTCGGACCAATCCGCCTTCAGGGTCGCGACATTATGTTTCTTGAAAAGCGCCTGCAGGGAGGCATCTGAGTAGACACGCTTATTGACCTGGCAGGTCCAGCACCACGACGCAGTGAAATCGATATAGACGGGCTGACGGGCGGCTCGCAGGGCGGCGACTTTTTCCGGGGACCACTTCCCCCAATACAGACCCGGGGCATTATCGGCGTGGGCGGTCTCTGCGCGCCCCGCTGACCTGCCGGCGCCTTCCCCGGGGAAGCCAAACCAGAGCCCCGCGCCGAGGGCGGCCGCCGTCAGCATTCGCGCGAGGAGAATGGTCCGCGGTGACTTATGCGGCAGCGCCCAACGCCCATACACCCAGCAGCCCCAGGCGATGAGCACCAGACTCAAAAAGGCCAGAAGGAGCGGTAAACCCTCGATTTGACTCGCGAGCACAAAGAGTATGAATCCCACCGTGCCGAAAAGCAGGAAGGACATGCCCTGCTTGAAACTTTCCATCCAGACGCCCGGCCGCGGGAGCGCGGAGATGAATTGGGGCACCAGCGCCAGGGCGAGGAACGGGCTGGCCAATCCGAGCGCAATGAGCGTGAAGATCAGCATCGTCTGCGAGGCGGGCAGGACCAGTGTGGCCCCGAGCGCGGTGCCCAGAAATGGGGCCGAACAAGGCGTCGCCACAACGGTCGCCAGCAACCCGGAGAAGAACGAGCCACCCAGACCACCCTTTGACTGGAAACCGGAACCCACACCCACCGCGGAGCCACCGATTTCAAAGACGCCCGCCATGTTCAACGCGAAAACGAGGAAGAAGGCCGCCAGACCAAAATTGAACCGGGGCGATTGCAGTTGAAAGCCCCAGCCTTTTCCCAAGGCGATCGCCAAGCCGCCCAGGACCCAAAACGACAGCAAGATTCCCAGCGTATACATGACTCCGTGCAACATCACCTTCCGCCGGTTCATGCCCGCCTGCTTGACCACGCTGGCCACCTTGATGCCCAGCACGGGGAACACGCAGGGCATGATGTTAAGGATTAATCCACCGACGAAGGCGTAGAGGAGCAATTGCGCCAGCGGGAGCAGCGGCTTGGGTACGGCCGACGAGTTGGGCGCACCCGGGACCGCAGACGCCGTCACCGGGGGATTGGCGACCGCTGCCGGCGCGGCGACCGAAGACTCGACCGCCGCAAAGAGCGCTGCATAGCGCGGGTCCATTTTAGCCAGGGCCGCAAGCCCGACCGGGGTGACCAATTCCTTCGCGAAAGGAACGCAGGTTTTATCATCGCAAACCAACCCATCGACCTTCACCGTCAGGTCAACTCGCAAACCCGCCGATGCCTGGGCTGGCGGTGTCACCCGGACCGGCAGGCGGACGGTTCCCTCGTAGCCTTCGCCCGAGCCACCGGCCACTTCGAAGCGATGCGTGGCGGGCCACGGCAGTTCCTCCAGTTTCCATCCTTCCGGAAGCGTCCACTTCAACCGGGTGGGTTTGCCCACGACATCCTCTGGAATGACCTTGCCGTAGGAGTGGGCGCCCGGGGCGAGCACCAAGCTCACCACCAACCGAAAGGATTGCCCGGGGGCCGCGTCCGTGACTTCGGAAATCAGTTCGGCCGTTACCTTTTCCGCTTTCGCGGCGGTGCCGGCCAAATCAAATCCCTGGCCCCTCACCCGCGCCACCAACGCGATGCAAGTGAAGGCAATCCAGAAAAGGCGGTTCACAGTTGGACCCATAAAGCATTAATATTTCTAATTACAAGACCCGGTGAACGGATTCTCCCAAAGCATCTTCATTCGCTCGTCCGCCGCCCCAAACTCATCAGATATCCCACCAAGTCACGAAATTCGGCCCGCGTCAGCGTATCCGCCAGGCCCGGCGGCATTACCGATCCGATGTCATGACGGTCGGCGATCCGATCCTTCCGGACACGGACATTCTGGCGGGTCAGAGTATCGTGGATCACCAGATGTTCATTATCCTCGCCGACGATTCGTCCGGTCAACTCCTCGCCGTCCCGCAGACTCAGGGAAAGGGCGGCAAAACCCTCCTTCACTTCGCGTTGCGGTTCCAGAATGGCGCCGACGATGAATTCCGGCGTCTGCGCCGTCCCCAAGGCACCCAGATCAGGACCAATTCCCAGCGTCGTGGCGTTGATTCCGTGGCATTGGGTGCAACCCAGCTCCGGGCGGCGAAAAATGGCCATCCCGGCACCGCCCTGACCCGCTTGACGCACCTCGGCGATGAAGGTCGCCGTCTCCGCGACGGACCATCGGCGGGGTTCACTCAAGAATCCGGCGGCACTCTCAAACCGCGCGGCCAACACCTCATCACGCCGCCCACCCGCGGCCATCGTCCGCAGTGCCAGCTTGGCGGCGTCGGCGTTCAATGGGCGGGACGCGGCGGCCGTCCGAAAAGCCGACGTGGCCTCCGGTCGCGCCAGGATCGCTTCGATCACTTCCGTGACGGCCGCATCGGGCTGCGGCAGGGTTAGGAATTCAACCGCCGCCGGACCCGCCGCCGTGGGCTCCAACCGCGCCAATTCCGCCACGGCACGACTGCGCACGACCGGCAATTCCGTTGAATCACGGGCGATTTTCCGAACCAACGCCCGATCTTCGGTCCCGCCAAAGCCCGCGATGGCGGCCACGGCGGCCGCCCGCATGGACGGCGACGAGGTGCGGTCCGCCGCCCTGGCCAAAGCCACCGCACGCAGATCCACCAAGCCCCAGGCCCCCGCCAAACGAAGCGCCGCCTCCTGCACCCGCAAATCACCCCGCTCCACCAAGGGACGCAATCGACCCGAAAGATCCCCCTCCGGCTGAAGGCCACGCAATCGCCTGGCCTGGGCCAGGGCATCCAGAAAATGGGCATGTTGACCCGCATTGTAATTGGTACCCAGGCTGTGCGAGTTCATCGGCAGCAGAACGGCCAATTCCGCCGGTCCACCGGCATCGGCCACCAATTGCAACAATCCGGCCTGGGTCTCGGCATCCAGAGCCACTTCACCCACCCGACGCAGCCGACTGACGGCCAAAGCCACGGTATCGGCGCTGCGATCCGCCTGGGTGAAGGCGGCCAAGCGCGCGGGAACATTGCCAAACTTCAATTCGCCGCGGGCATACGGACCCTGCCAGAGCGCCTTGAGCGCGTGCACCGTCTGCGTGAAGGCGTATTGGATGGCCGCATCCGGGGGCAAATCCAGCGCACTCGCCGCCACCTCCACGGCACGGGCATCCGGCACGTAGGAACAGGCGACCACCGCCTCCAAGCGCACCCGGGCCTCGCGGTCCTGCGCCAGACGTTCGAGCAATTCCAGGGGATCGGCGATGCGCTCCGCCCACTCGCCCGTGACCCGCGCGGCAAAAGCGCGCAAACCCGGCGTCGTTGCGCCCGCGGCCTTGACCAGCAAATCGCGTCGCACCAACTCCCGCGCCGCGTGCAGCCCCAGCAGTTCAAAATACTCGAGCTCCCGCGCCGCCTCGCCAGGAACCCACTGATCGCCCCAAAGTTTGAGACTGGCCGTCACCTCGGCTCCCGGTCGATCCGCCAGAACGTGTTTCGCCATCTGGCGATTCCAACGCTCGGGCGATTTCAAGGCCTGGTACAACTCCGTGATCGGCGCCCTGTCCAGCGGCTTCCATGCCACCAACGGGCGATCCTTCGCCGTTACCCGCCAGATGCGTCCGTGAGTCCGATCCCGGTCCGGATGACGAAAACTCGCCTGATAATGGCCGATGATCGGATTGCACCAATCGCACAGGTACAGCGCGCCGTCCGGGCCGAAACGGGCGTCGACGATGCGGAAGGCGGTGTTGGTCGACTCGATGAGTGGCGGGAGACGTTCCACCGTGAAGCTCGATCCGCGGTCACTGATCGAAAAACGCTCCACGGTATTCTGCAAATACCCGCCGGTCACCACTTCGCCCTGGTTATGCGCTGGCCAGTGGGAATTCTCCGCAAAGTCCGCACCCCCAAATTTTCGGCCCTGATTCCACAGGGAGGCCTGGAGCAAAAAGTGATCCGTGCGAATCATGGCGGGCGTCAGGTGATAAATACCGTGGCCGTTGCCCGCGAGGACGAGCGGCTGCCCCCAGCGATCAAAAACCGTTCCGAACGGATTATGGGCGCCCATGGCTCCATCCCAAAAGGCGTCCATCCGCAGTCGCTTGGGCCAGAAACGCCACACGCCCGACTGACGCAATTGCTCCGTTCCCCAGGGAGTTTCAATGCGGGAAAAGGCGTGCAGCCCCTGGCTCATCATCAGTTCGCCACTCGGCCCCCAAGTCAATGAGTTCACTGTCTGGTGCGTGTCACCCGTTCCAAAACCGGACAACACCACCCGACGTTGATCCGCCCGCCCATCCCCGTCGGTATCCCGCAAGTGCAGCAACTCAGTGCCGGCACCCACGTAGACGCCACCGTCCCCCAATTCGAGCCCGGTCGGCATTGTCAGACCGTCCGCAAACACCGTGGTGCGATCCACCCGACCGTCGTGATCGGTATCCTCCAGAATCAGGATCTTGTCGTTCGGCTGCTGGCCCGGCGCGAGCTGCGGATAAACGGTGCTGCCTGCGACCCACAGGCGGCCCGCTGCGTCGAAGCGGATCTGGATGGGCTTGAGGACGCCGTCGCGTTCCGACGCAAACAGATTGACTTCAAATCCCGGGAGGACCTTGAAAGAGGCCTGTTCCGACTCGGGCGACAGTGGGTCCGGAGACTGGCCCTGAATCGAAGTTGTGCTCGCGGCCAAAAACGCGACCAAGCCGGCGACTGATTGAAGGAAGCGTGCTTTCATCGGGCGTCCGGGGTTTGCCGATCCAGATTGTGTTCCGCCTGCTGCAGTCGTTGGCCGAACTGCTCGATCTCCCCGGGAAACCAGCGAATACTATGGTCGCGATGATCGCGACTGCTGGACTGGTCCACCCGGTCACCGGCGAGGAAGGCCCAATTCGTGGGCCGCACGTAATGAAACCACAATTGATTTTTTGCCACCACCGCCGTGCGGAGGGACGCCTGGCGGGACTGCTCAAACCACCCGAGCGGATCCTCCGCCGCGGCTTCCACTCCCGGGTCCAGCGCCCGGGTAATCGCCAGCGCGGCCACGGCCTGACCCTGGGCCGAGAGCTGGCGTCCATCGGTCGTCCAGGGCGACGAATGACCGGCGGGCGTGCGAGCCGTGGAAAAAAGATCGATCAAGGGCAGGCCGCGTTGCCCCGCCAGTTCGTGAACCACCGCAACGTATTTGGCGAGTTCGGCATTGCGGACCTTGAAATCGGGAGCCGGCGCCGGACGGGCTTCGAACGGCAACGGGGTCACCAGCACCAGGCGCGGAGTCACCGCACCGATTTCATCGAGCAACCGAAGATAGTCCTGGCGAAACGTCATCAAACCCGATTCGCCTGCCCACGATTCGTTCTGCCCAAACTGCAGCAACGCGAGGGTCACTCCAAATTGCCGCAACTGAGACGGGACGGACGGATAATTGACCTCGCGCGGCCGGGAGGAAACGGTGTCGCCGTCCCAGCCGAAATTGCGGATCCGCAACGGCTGCCCGGGATGCGTCAGACGCAAGGCACTTTCGAGGTAACCGTCCCGTTGCTCCACCACCCAGGCGCCGCCACCGACCAAGGCGATGACCTCGTTGGTCTGAAGCCGCAGCGGGGTTGCTGCCTGGGTGGTGCTGGTCGGCAGTGTAAGAGCGATTGCTAGACAGCCGGCGGCCCATGGATTCCCGATTCGCCAGTTCATACGGTGTAAAAACCTAGCGCGCCCAATGGCTTTGGGAAACTTCGTTGCCACCCGTCGAGACGGAGGGATCCGCCAAGCAAAAAAGCGCAATGCGGAGCCATCCAGGGCTCACGTCAGCGCGCTTTTGAGTGGGGACAACTACCTGCGGATCCTCCGCCAGGCGCCAAAGGCCACCAAGACCAGACCCGTTCCCAAAGCCATCTCAACGGGCTCGGGAACCGCCGCCCCCGTTACCAGGATGTCGCCGTTGATTACCGTTATTCCCAGCGGATCAAAGGTCCCCGGCACCGTATAGTCCGTGGTCCCCAAGCCCGTGTTCTTCAGCAGGAGCGCATAATCGCCGGGGCTCACCCCAACCGAGCTGAACACCACCGTGGCAACCTTGGTGCTCCCAGTCGCCAGCATAGGATTTCCTGACACCCCGGGGTTTTGCAGGACGGTATAATATTGCGAGTTGATCGTATTTCCCGGAAAGGCGGAGTTCCCCCCAAAGTTGTCGCTCGCGAACGGTGTGCCCGTGACCAAATCCACCGACTGGATCTTCGGCCCCGTGCCGGCGGGAGTCTCCACATAAAAATCGAGTCCCTCAACAGCCACCGGTGCGCCGATGTTCAGCACAAAGAAATCGATCGATAGCGTCGATTCCGTCGGCAGGGTCCACGTACCGGTCGTCAGGACAATTTGCCCGCAAACCGGATGCCCGGCCAGCAAGGCCAAGGCACCCGCAACGGACGAACCCAAGGCCCGCCATCGCGCGACGCCGAATCCAAAAAAAGAGTTTTGCATGTTCTGTATAATTTTTAAAAACTAAAATCACCATCCAAACATCACTGCCCTTGGCCACAGGAAGGCGCGAATTTGAAAAAGCTTTGTTCCCCGGCGGTGGCGGCCGGAATCCGGATTTCATGGAAACCGTCCCCCACCGAATGCACATTTTCGGCCGGAACCAGCGTCCACTCGCCATCCTCCAAGCCGGCCAGATGAAACACCTGACCCGGATCGTCGGTGGCCGTGTGGAACCAAATGCGGACGTCGGCACCTCCCCTTGGTCCCGCTGTATTGGCCAACGTGTCACCAAACCCGATCAGCTCGAGCGCTCCGGTGCGGTCCCGTCCGGATGAACTCAAAGCGTCCAGAACCCCTTCGGTCCCCGGGTCCACCCCAGCTCCGAGCAATATTGCCGACCGCTGCGGGGAGGTCGGCGTGTAAAGGCCAAGGTTGATCAATTGCAGCGCGCTGGGGCCGACCGCCAGGTTGTTCAGCGCAATGGAAGCGTCGGAAGAAATGATCTTGCGATCCCGGTTGTAATCGAACCGGCTGGAGATCGGCAGATCCGCGACGGGATGAAGATTGTTCAACGCTCCGGAGGCATCCGCCGAGGTGACTGCAGCATTGAGCGAAGAATTGCCCGACTCACCGATCGCATTGCCGAAGAAGAACGATTTAACGGTGGAAAAACCCGTGGCCGCCGTCGGCAGGACCTTCACCTCGAGCCATTGCTTCTGAATCGCATTGTTGGCCCAGATAATCGTCACCCGGGTGGCATCCGGGTTGATCGGGCTTGGGCGAAACGACAGGGGGTCGATCACCGGTGTCGGCGCCGGCGACCAGGTGTTCGGTGTACTGTCGTTGCCGACGCGGAAAGCGAAATCACTGACCGTCACCGACCCGGACGGCAGATTGAGAATGTCCACCATCACCCCGTTCAAACCGCGGCTGTAACTGGTGTAGTTCGCGAACGTCGCCGTCCCGCCCGGCAAGAGGGCCGTCTTGTCCGTCGCGATCGCCAAATCATCGTTCACATTGGCCGCCACGCTGCTGCCATCCCAAACCGAGCCATTGTAAAAGGTGAAAGCCCCCACCAGATCCGAAATAACCCCGCTCAGCTCGCCGATGTAGCCATGGCGAATCCCATAATTGGCACTGGAACTCGAACCCGTGGCGGAGGATTCCAGGGACGCCACCTGGGAATAGTTGGCACTCGAAGAAAGACCGCCGCCGCCATCCAACGTATCGGGCACGATTGAATAATTCGCGCTGGTGGCGGCGCACAAGCTCAGGGTCGATGCCGATAGCGCCCACGAGGGTGCGACCCGCCGGGTGACGGAAAAAGTGCGACCGATTTTGCCTGTGCGTTTCATTGAATAACGGCGTGCCTCTGGGAATATTTAGTCCCGGTAGGTTATTTCTGGCAATTCCTTTTTTGGCTTTTCCCGTCGCTGGCAGGGCTGACTCAAGAAAGCCGTGGCCAATAAGAGGGGGCCAAAACTCGGAGCGACGCAGGCCGGTGGGATGGGGAGTGACGGGGTCGGAGGTGTCTCAAGCCGAATTTGGAGAGCTTGATCGGGCCAGGACGGCAAGGAAGTGCCCGGCGCACCGAAATTCCGGAACGTCCAGCCGGCGCCAAGTGGTGCGGTGGATAGGTTCTCGCCGGGCCAGGAGTTTGCGGGAGCGGTTAAGCCGGAGGTCGGTTGACTTGGCGGAGCATCTTCCGCCGATTGCCGCCCTGCAGGGCCTGCCAGGTGGGATAGGTTCGATCACGCGGGTTGCGCTGGGTCTTCGACTAAACGAAAAACAGGGAGATGCTGACGCGGTGGAGGTAGCCCAGGATCGTCACCGCATTCGGGTTCCAGACGCGCAGGCGGTCTTCGAACGCCGAACAGTCCAGTCGCTGATGCGGGCCGTTCTCGATGCCCCAGTATTCCCGGTTGGCTCCCAACAATTCCTCGGCCCCAAGTTGGGCAGGCTTCCGGCTGGTCGCGAGCCAGACGACTTCGGTGACGGGTTTGGCGGAGAGTTGCTCGGGAAAGTCGTCGTGCAGGAGTAAGCGATTGAAGGTGGCCAGAGCTTTCCCTTTGGGTTGGGAATGCTCGTCGCGGAAAGCCCGGGCTCGCGGGTGTGGGGATTGACCCAGCACCGCAGGGCACGGCGTTGCGGCTTGGATAAATTGTTGGCCAACGTGTAGATGGCCCGGTAGCCGCCGGAGAGGCCGGAGAGCTTGGCGCAGGCGATGATCGCCAAGCGGGTCGCCAGCGTGTGGCGTTTGCCTTGTCCTTTGCGCGTGTCGGGTATCCCCGCGAAGCGGTCCCGCAGGCTGGGCAATTGATCGGTGGCCATACCGCAGGGAACGGGCGGCAGTCGGTCATAGAGTTGCCAGGCTTCCGGCAAAGTCTCGCCGCAAAGCAGGGCGGAAGCATCGTCGACCAGGGCCCTCGTCCATTTTTTCCTCCTTAACTTTCCAACTGGCAACGCCTTTTTCCATTCTTTGAATCCGCGCTGACTCTGCCACACCAAACCGACCCACCGCTCGACTTCTCCCGGCGTCAGCTCCGTCCGGCGGATTCGCGGGATACCCCGGTCATGGAACGCGAGGGGTTTCGTCTCATGATGGCAAAGTCCAGGACGCCTTTCAGAAAACCGAAACCATAACCAAAATGATAACTGCAGAACACCAGCGGCAAGGCGGGCAGCAACTTCCAACTCGTCCGGCAGGCCGTTTGCAACGACGCCAACACCAGCGCCAGCGCGTAGACGGATAAGAGCGTCATCAGCACCACCCGTGCGGACCCCAACGCCCGAGACAATATGGAGCCCGGCATCATCGTCACGGGCCATAGGGAGGCGGCCACCATGCCGAGCCCGGAAGCCACCCCGAGCAACAGGAGCGTCAGCACGAACGCACCCGGAACCAGATGGCGAAGGGAAGCCGGGCGGCCGTGCTTCCGAATGACTTGCACCTTCCAATAGCCGTATTGCAAATATTGCTTGAACAGCCAATTAAACGAGGTCCGTGAATGGTACCAACTGCGAATCTTGGGGCTTTGCCAGATCCGCCCGCCGCTGCGGACGATGCGGAAATTATGTTCATCGTCCTGATTCCGAACCAGCGCTTCATCGAAGCCGCCAAAACGCTGGAAGGCCTGCTTTCTCCAGCAACCTAGATAAACCGTGTCCACTTCTCCTTCGTAAAGCGGATCGTGACTGCGCGCTCCGCCGACGGCAAAGCGGGATTGAAACGCTGCGGCAATGGCTTCACCCACGTAACTGCGCGCCTCGGCGACCCACGGTCCGCCCACATTGTCGGCGCCCGCGCTGCGAAGCACCGAAACGCACTGCCGGACGTAATCCGGCGCATACCGGGTATGGGCATCCATGCGAACGATGATTTGTCCGGACGTGGCGCCAATGGCCGCGTTCAAACCCGACGATGTGATTTTGGCGGGATTGTCAATCACCCGGACCCGCGGATCGGAACCGGCGATCACGTCCAACATTTCGCGCGTTCCGTCGTCAGATCTGCCGTCGGCCACGACGACTTCAAATCCCCCGTCCGGTTCCTCTTGCGCCAGAATGGAAGCCAGGGTTTCCCCGATATGCTGCGCTTCGCAACGACAGGCGAGGATGATCGAGACGAGCGGGAGCATCGCTGGATTGCGCTCTCCCGGCGCAGTCTCGTTCACGTTGCCCTTTTGAGTCGACACCGCAGTTGTGATTGGTAACGGGTTATTCACCGGTCATGCGGATTGCGCAACCGCTGGGGCAGTCTGCTGCCAGCGGGTAAGCGTGTCGCGATAGAAACGTTCCAGCGTTAAGGCGGTATTCCTTAGGCTCAATTCCTCAATCTTTTCGCGCGCACTCACGCGGCCGCCCATCCGTTGCACCAGCCC
>JAYTHD010000188.1:0-8128 GCA_043732975.1 Verrucomicrobiota bacterium | reverse complement strand
CAGGCGATCCAGAACCGCCGCGCCTTGATTTCGCTCGGCGCCGGCACCGTCGCCACGAATGAACTCCGCGACGGTATTTCCACTGGTCGCTCCGCTCGTCGCCCCCGTACCCCGGGCCCGCTCCACGACACCGAGAAAATACGATTCGAGATTCTGCGTCGGATTGTCCAACCGCACCCTGTCGCCCACTTCCGCTCGGAGGATCTCCAGAACGCGCTGAGTCGTCTCCCGACAGAGGACCGGCGAAGTGATGCGGACCTGATCGGGGGTCGCCAGCAACTCGCCCAGAGTTCCATTCGCCTGAATTTTTCCGCCGTAGTAGATGACCACCCGATCGCAGACGTCTTCGACATCGGCCAGGAGATGGCTGGACAGAATCACCGTCTTGCCACGGCGGGCGAGGGCCAGAATGAGATCCTTCACCTCGCGGCATCCCAGCGGATCCAACCCGGCCGTGGGCTCATCCAGAATAACCAGATCCGGGTCATTGATCAGCGCCTGGGCAATGCCGATGCGGCGTTGCATGCCCTTGGAAAATTCGCCCACGGTCCGCGTGCGAGCCTGGTTCAGGCCCACCATTTCGATGAGCTGTTCCGTCCGTCGGGCCCGTTCCGCACTCGGCAGGTGAAAGAGGCTGCCAAAAAAGTCCAACGTCTCGCCGGGAGTCAGGTATTTGTACAGGTAGCTCTCCTCCGGCAGGAATCCGATCCGGGCCTTGGTCAGCACATCGGTCGGCGCCTTGCCAAAGACGGAGATATGTCCCTTGGTGGGATACAACAGCCCCAACAGCAGCTTGATCGTCGTGGATTTGCCGGAGCCATTGGGTCCGAGCAGGCCAAAGATCTCGCCGCGACGAATCTCAAAATCGACATTGTCCACCGCACGCGCCTTGGGCCGTCCCCAGAAATCCTTGAAGACCTTGGTGAGTCCGGTGGCCTTCACGACAATCTCCGTGTTGGGGTCAGCTGGTGCAATGGCCATAAGTAATTCCAGTAATTCCCAAGTTTTTGCGCTCTTCGCGACCGATCAAGCCGGCTGGGTCGTCAACGCCCCACCGGAGGATTCTCCACCGGCGTTGGCATCGGTCCTGTCCACGGTCAGGAACGGTTCCAATTCCTCGCCCTGCCGGACCAGGCGTGCGCTATTAAAGACAACGAACAGGGCGCCGACGTTGTGCAGAATCGCCGCCATGATCGGATGAATCCGGCCGATGGCGCCGCCGATCATCACCAGGACCACGAACAGAATTCCGAAGAGGAAATTCTGATTGATCACGCTGCGCGCCATGCGGCTGAGCTTGATCAGGAAGGGCAGACGCCGGAGATCATTATTCATGAGCGCGATGGTGGCGGAATTGATGGCCACCTCCGAACCCGCCGCCCCCATGGCAATGCTGATGTCACCCGCGGCCAGCGCCGGCGCATCGTTGACGCCGTCGCCACTCACGGCCACTCGATAACCCTTGGCCTTCGCTTGCCGGACGAATTCCACCTTGTCCTGCGGCAGGCACTCGGCGACGACCTCGTCAATGCCGATCTCTGCAGCCACCCGTTCGGCGACCGGCTTCCGATCCCCGGAGACCATGGCGATCCGTCGGATCCCCGCCTCACGCAAATCCTTGATCGCCTCCGCAGCTTCGGAACGGGTCTGATCCTGCAAGCCGATCCAGCCAATGCACCGGCCGTTGCGGGCAACGAAAAGCAGGCTGAACCCCGCGGTCTCGTCCAAATCCACCGACTTCAGGAAATCGCTGGCGATCCCATTGTCCTTCAGCCACGTGGCCCGGCCCACGATGATTCGGGTGCCGTCCACGGTTCCGGCCACGCCTTTGCCAGCGGTCTCCTTGAAATCCTTGACCTCCGACAGCGGCACAGCGGCTTCATTCGCCAGGCCGGTGATGGCCCGGGCCGTCGGGTGATTCGAATATTGCTCCGCACTGGCAGCGGCGTGGAGCAAATCGGCGGGTTGAACGTCATCCAGCGGATTCAAACGACTCACCACCAGTTTGCCCGTCGTGAGCGTGCCGGTCTTGTCGAAGACGAACGCCGTGATACGTGCGGCCGCCTCGAGGTCCGCGATATTCTTGACCAGAATTCCGAGCCGGGCCGCCGCGCTGAGCGCCGCCACCATGGCCGTCGGCGTCGCCAGGATGAAGGCACAGGGGCAGGCGCCAATCAGGATCGTGATGACCCGGTCCAGCTCCAGCGTGAAAAACCAGACCAGAGCCGCAATGACCAGAACCAGGGGCGTATAATAGCCCATGTATTGGTCAATGATCCGCATGAACGGCAGCTTGGTTTTTTCCGCCGCCAAAATCAGCTCACGGACGCGCCCGAGGGTGGTATCCGTGCCGGCCTTGGTGACCCGGACTTCCAACAACCCGTTGAGATTGATCGTCCCGGCAAAAACCACCTCCCCGACGGCCTTGTCCACGGGCAGGGATTCACCAGTGATGTTCGCCTGATTGATCGATCCCTGGCCGGACTCAATCACCCCGTCCGCGGCGATATTGTCGCCCGGACGGATGCGGATGAGGTCGCCCACGACAAGTTCGCCGACCGCGACTTCGTCCTCCTTGCCAGCGCGCAGGCGGCGGGCCTTGGTGGGGGTGAGTTTGACGAGGGATTGGATCGACGCCCGGGCACCGGCCGCGGTCCGTGTCTCGATGATCTCACCCAGCAACATGAAGAAGGCGATAATACCGGCCTCCTGGAACCGTCCGTCGGCCGCCGTGGCGAGCACGCCCAAGGCCACCAGTTCATTGATCGACAACCGGCCCTTCATCAGATCCTTGAACGCGACCACCAGGATCGGCCACCCCAAAATGCAGGCGCCAATCAGGGCACTCAATTGGGCCACCGTGGACCCGCGGACGAACAACCAGTCGATCAGGTAGGAATTGGCGACAAAAATCGCCCCGAGCAGGGCCCAGCCCAACTTCATGTTGGTGTGGGAGTGGTCCAGACCGCCATGGTCATGACCGCACTCACAACCATCCGGATGCGGCGCCGGTTCCTTTTCGAGACTGAGAAGGGAGGTAACTTGCATGGGAGAAAAATACGGGTGGGACTAACGATCCGGCCGGGTGATTGACTCGGGTTCGCGGCTCAGGTTCAATCGCAATTCCGTGACACCGGCCGGCAAATACCATTTGTCGGCGGCATTGGTGAAGACCCGACTGATCGTGGCCAATTGCAGTCGGGTGCGAACGAGGCTGGGCGATTTCCGGTATTCTCCCAGTTGATCATTGAAGGATCGGGCATCGGCCGCCAGTCCTTGCACCAGGGCGTTGCCGGAGGACTTGGCCGTATCAATGGCCCGGGCCGCCTCACCCACCGCTTCGCGGGTGATCTTTTCGGCGTCGCCCTGAGCTTCCTTGACCCGTTTGTCACGGTCCAAACCGGCGGCGATGACCATGTCAAAAGCCCGTTTGACGTAATACGGAGCCACGGTCTGGACTTCCAACTGATCGATCCGCACGCCGAGGTGCGCGAGTTCGATGAGCTGGCTCAGACGCAGACGCACCGAGTTGCGAAAGCCATCGACGTCCTTGTACAGGGCGTTGTCCACCGTGGTTCTCACGGCGGCCCAGTGGACGGAATTATTGAGCAGGTTGACCAGAAGATTGGTCGGGTTGCGGAAATTGAAAACAAACGCCACCGGGTCCGAGATCCGGTATCGCAACTCCGCACGCACATGCAGGATGTTGCCATCTGCAGTGATGACATGCCCGTCACGCCCCGGAGTCAATCGATCCAGTTCGTCCGGCTTCACGCCGGCGGCCGCATCCGCGTCGGACTGCAGATACCACGCGATGGTCGACCGGGCCACGCTGGACTCCCCGATCGGAATCTTGACCACTTCATCAATGGGAAAGGGCAACGACCAGTGCAATCCAGCGTGTTTGACCCGTTCGTCCGGGGTATCGCCCACGGGCCGCCCGAAGCGCAAAACGACGGCGACTTCGTTCTGTTTGACTTGGAAGGCGCAGGAGAACAATAGGGCGACAACCAGCGCTCCGATTAGAATGCGGACCAGAACGAAGCTGCTGCTCAACGCCTCGCTGAGCGCCTGGCTGGAAGCGTCGTCGGTATTCACCACCGGTGAACGCGTGGCCCGGAGTCCGGAGCCTGGTTGGGGATCAAGGGCGGCCATGGCTCGTCATTTCTTGGGAGCCGCCAGGCCGCGCAACAGGTCCAGAGGTGGCGTGTTGGCGTCGAGAATCAGCGTGGAGCGGTCCTTGAAACTTTCCAGGCCGCGAAGCTTGAGGAGAAATTCGGCGAACTCGGGTTCCTGATTTAATACTTTATAGGAGTCCGTGGCCTTCGCCTCTGCGGTCCCCAGGATGATTTTGGCATCGCGATCCGCCGTCGCGAGCAACTCTTGGCGTTGACGCTCCGCCGTGGACCGGATCTTCGTCGCCTCTGCCTCCCCGTCCGCGAGATAATTGCGTACCAGCTTTTCACGCTCGGCCTTCATGCGATCGAAGACTTTGGCGGTCAGTGTCTCGGGCAGCCCCAGTTGCTTGATGCCAACGAGTTCGATCTTGATGCCGAAGTTCGCCAAGGCAGTCGCGGCCATCGCTTCCTTCATCTCGTTTTCGATGACATCGAAGCGCACCTTGGCGGGATCCGGCGACACGAGTTCGGAAAAATCATGGTGTCCGATCACGGAATTCTTGGTGTCGCGCACGATGCTTTCCAGCGCCGCATCGGCCCGGCCGATATCCCCGTTGTGCAGCTCCAGGAAGGCCTGCGGATTGGCGACGCGCCAGCCGACGAAAACACTGATCACCGGTGTCTTCTTGTCGCGGGTGAACGTCTGCTCGTACCTCCGCTCGAACGTCTGCAAGCGTTGATCGAACTTGTAAACCTTTTGAAACGGCTGCGGGAGACGGAATTTCAGGCCGGGCTCAGTCTCGGCCCGAGAAAAGCGGCCAAAGGTGGTCACCACGGCCATCTCGGTGGAACGGACCTGGAAGCAGAATATCAACGCTCCAAAGATCAGGAGCAGAAGCACGCCCACGGCCAGTGAGATCGGATTTTTTTTCATCGATGGAAAAAGGGGAGAGGGATTAAAAAATTGCGGGTTACTTGCCCGCCGAATTCGTGCGGCCTTCGGGGTTGATCAAGGCCGCGTCGAGAATGTCCTTCCGCAGCTTGTCCTCCAGATTGAGGGTGACCACCGAGCGCAGTTGGTCCGGCACCACAATGTACTTGCGGGCGTCCGCCACGGCTTTGGTGAAGGTCTCCACCTGGGCGTGGGTTTTATAAACCGCGGGGGCGGCCCGGTAGGCGGCCAGTTGACTTCCAAACTGCCCAGCCCGGCCCGCTGCATCGCTTTCCCGGGCCGCCGCAGTTGCGATGGCGGAATTGGTCATCCGGGCGGATTCCCCTTCTGCCGTCAGCACGTTGCGGCCCGCCTCACCCTGGGCGGTCAGAATGATCGTCTCCCGATCCTGCTCGGCACCGATCAGCTTTTCATAGGCCGCAGCCACGGCGATTTCCTTCGTGCCCAACGGGGGATGAATATCCTGCAGGCCGACGAAAACGATCTCGACCCCCAACTTGGCGGCATCGGCGCTTTTTTGAATCGCGGTCTTCAATTTGCCCGCCATTTCCGCCCGGCCAAACGACATGACGGTTTCCATATCCACACTGGCGAGGCGCTGCACCACTTCGCGGTAGGCCAGACGTTCCAGAATCCAGGCGGGATCCGAATGCTCATAACCCCATTGTCGGAGATCCTTGACGATGAAGAGCACCGGAATGCTGACCGTGAGAAGATTCACCGGCACCGCGTCGACTTGATTCGTATTGCCGGACGCCTGATCGCGGGAAGCGACCAAAAAATTGACCTCTTCCCGGTAATGCGACTTGGTCCAGACAATCGTGTCGTCCCTTTCCAATTCATGATCAGGCAGGAATCCCACATTCAGTGACTGCAGGAGTCGGGTGTTGTACCGGCGAATGTCGTCAACGGGATACGGCCACTTGAAATGAATGCCCGGCTCCACCAACCCGACCGGCCGGCCGAAGCGTTCCTTGAGGCCCTGTTCACCCGGATCAATGACGACGATGGTCGTGGCCAGCCAGATCAATCCCACCTGCACGAGGAGCAATTTCAGGACGTTCTGTTGGAGAAACTGATAAAACCAGGTCTCGCTGACATTGAAGCCAAACTGGTAGTCCACCGCCTGGGCCAGGGTGGTGAAAATGCCGGTGGGTTGTCCCAGCAGACCCATCAACCGGCTTTCATAGATCAGGCGGGCGGGTTTCCCGGCCTGGCGCGGACGGTAGGCCTCAAAGATCAGCGCAAAGAGAGTTTCCAAGGCCACCACAGCGAGCCCAGCGACCAGCACCCAGGCCACATACCGGTCATATTGGGGCACGCCGAAATAATCGAGACCTTCGATCAGAGCGGAAACAAAGGCGAGCAACGCGCCCAGAATCACCGCCGCCGCACTGGGACGCAGCAACGGCGCGGATTCCAATTGGGCCAGTCGGGCGGAATAACGACCGAGAAGAAACAAGACCAGACCGATGCCGCCGAAAAGAAAGCCCGACAGGGGCTCCAGCTTGGTCGGTTGCTCCGCCAGCGTCAGCCGTCGATAGAACCAAACGACGGCGAACGCCTCCAAGAGAAACAACAGCAGGGTAAACGCCGGAACCAGATAGCGCTCAAACTGTTCCCGGGCGCGGCGGGCGGGAAAGGTTTCCGGCGCCGCGGAGTCAAACATCGACGTTTGCGAGCGGGAACGGGCCAGGTCGGCCATTTCGTGGCGCTCGGTTTCCTCCCGTAACTCCAAGCGCATTTGGAACCACGCGATTCCGGCGGTGAGGAAACCCACCCCGACCAGTGCGGCGGCGAGTTCCCCGGTGGCGGACGCGGCGGCGCTCGAAAGCAGCCACATGGCCACTGCGGCCAAGGCCAGGGCCAGCGAATTAATCAGGCCATTACGGGCAAGCGGACGGTTCATCAGCGGTCGCGGATACTGGCGTGTCGATTGATTAATTCAACTCCCGTTCTTCAAAGAATAGGAGGGCTGCCGCCAGCCAGGTGGCCAGCGAAGTCAGCAGATAGAGCATCGCCTTGGGCACGTAACTCCAAATCGCCGCGGCGGATTTAGTCCCTTCCAACGCATCCGCCACCCAGAACTGGGACCAATTCGGGGTCATGGCATAAACCACCTTGGCCCACAACACACCCTCGGCGGCCGGGCGTCCAAAGAAATAGTCGGCCACCAGGCCCACGAAGAAAAATGCGGAACAAATGGCCAGCGTCGGAATCACTTCCAGCCGGGTCGAACAGGCGATGGCAATCGCGGCCAGAACCCACAGGGCAAAAAGGATCAACAGCGCCGCTGGAATCAGGCGCCAATCCGCCTGCTGCGCCCCGTCAAACGACCGCTCGTGGACCGTGAACTTCAACACCCACAGGACGGCTACCGCACCCAGGCCGACCACGGCCCAAACCGCGTCCGAGACAAACGGGCGTCGCAAAAAGTAATTCAGAAAGCCGCCCAAACCATACCCGAGCAACGCGGCGGCAAAGTAAAGCGCCACGGCCAATCGATCCGCTTCGCCATAGGCGTCAAAGGCAATACGGCTGGCCAACAAAGCCGCCAGCAGATTGTGGACGGTCAGCAAGGTCAGGACTCCGGCCAGACCGGCAAACTTGCCCAGCAAAAAAGTGGATCGATCCACGGGCTTGGCCAGAACCGTCAAAACCGTTCCGGATCGAATCTCCTGCGCCACCGACGAGGCCGCGCACAGCACGGCACCCACCAGGCCGGAGATCAGGATCACAGCCAACGCCATGTCCTTCACCAACTTGACATCGTCCCCCAGTCCAAAGTAGGAAACGGACGACAGGAACACGATGAAGAGTCCCGAAACCGTCAGCAGCAGCAGATAAACTGGCTGCCGTACCAACTCCATAAACGCATTCAGCGCGATGACCCAAAATGCCCTCACTGGTCTTTTTGTTAACTGTGTGATGTTTACCGTACTGTTAAAAGTCGGCCGGGTCAAAAGTTCCTTCGGATTCCCGTGGCCCGCGGCTGTTTGCCCAGCGAAACAAGGCCGGGTTCGGAGAAAATCCCCTTGGGGGGTCTCACGGCCGACCG
>JAYTHD010000187.1:0-12211 GCA_043732975.1 Verrucomicrobiota bacterium | reverse complement strand
CAGGTCGTGGCCACCGATCCCGTGAACGCCTGCGGGACGATTCGCAATACGGCGCAATTGAACGGCAAGATTGCGCTGATTGACCGCGGGACCTGCTTTTTTGTCGACAAGATCCGGGCGGCCCAGAGCGCGGGCGCCATTGGCATTCTCATGGTCAACAACGTGGATGGACCGCCCATTTCGATGGGGGGATCGGGCGACACGAGCGATATCCACATCCCGGGAGTGATGGTTTCCAAGCTGGACGGCGCCCGCTTGCGCGCGCAGTTGAATGCCGGGCTGAGCATCACGCTGAAGAACGGCGTCGCGCTGCCCCAGCCGCAGCTCGCCAATAACCTCAACGAAAGTTCCGCCCGCGGCCCTGTGCTGGGCTCGGGTTCGTTGAAACCGGACCTCTCGGCACCGGGGAGTTCGATTGAATCTGCGCGGTCCGGGGGCGGTTCCACTGGTGTGGTGTTGACGGGGACGTCGATGTCCGCGCCCCACGTCACGGGTGCGGCGGCGCTGGTCCGGCAGGCGCATCCCACGTGGCCGGTGGCGGATATCAAGGCCGCCTT
Organism: Verrucomicrobiota bacterium; assembly: GCA_043732975.1. Classification (GTDB taxonomy): domain Bacteria; phylum Verrucomicrobiota; class Verrucomicrobiia; order Limisphaerales; family UBA9464; genus CANIZL01. Next base: position 11,654 of record JAYTHD010000187.1, on the reverse strand, counting down.
GATGGACACGGCCAATGCGGCCATGGCGGACACTTCCGGCGCCGCCTATCCCGAATCGCGAATGGGAGCGGGGCAACTCAATGTCTTTGGCGCCGTTCAGACGGAAGTCGTCGCCCGGGTGGCCGGTGGTTCCGGTCGGGTTTCGCTGTCGTTCCCGCCGCAGATTCTTGCGAAGTCGACGTCCCTCTCGGCACAGATCGAGATTATCAATCACGGCAAGATTTCCGCCACCTACGCCATCCGCAGTACCAACACGCTGGATCAACCCGGCGCGCGCCTGGTGCCCGCGGTGACGCTGATCACGATCGGCCCGGGTGAAACGCGGACCGTGAACGTCCGGCTCGACCTGGATCCCAGCCGATTGGTGCCGGATGCCGACCGCTCGTCCCCATCGACGGTGCGGGGGGGCACGCCGCGCTATGGCATCCCGGAGGTCAGCGGCCAGCTCTGGTTCACCGGCGGACCGACGGGCTCGGAAAGTCTGCACGTTCCCTGGCACGGTGTGGTTCGGGCGGCATCGGACCTGGCGCTGGGTGCGTCGGAAGCCGGTGTGCCGGCGGGCGCCACTCCGGAAGTGACAGTGCCGGTGCAGGGGACACCGGTGGTGGCCCAACCGCTGCTTGGATTGTTTCAGTTGGGCACCCAGGCGAACGGAACCCAGGGCCGGTTCCTGGCCGTCGGTGCGGCCACGGACGCCGGTGTCGTCGGTGTGACGACCAACGCCCGTGTCTTCTTCGCCCTCGCGTGGAATCCGGGTTGGATCACTCCCCAGCGCGAGGAGCAATCGTTGGATGTGGAGATTGACCTGAACGACGACGGTGTGGTCGATCAGACGCTGTCCAACGGCAATGCGGGCAGTCTGGCGGGCACGGGGTTGGATGATTACGCGTCGGCCAACGATGGGTACGTCACTGCGGTGGTGCGGGCGGCCGGCGGCGATCCGGTGACGGGAGAAATTTGGAATGTCCTGACACCGGCTTTTCGCGACACGGCGCCGACGCCCAATGGCCGCGCGGTGCTGGCGGCCCGGACGGGGCTGCTGGGAATGTCCGCCACCAAGACCTCCTTTCGCTACCGCGGGGTCATTAATGATCACAGTTTCCCACAATTGACCACGTCCTGGCAGCGTTTTGATTTTGCACGGCCGTTGGTGGACGCCACACCCTTCGGACTGCAGAACTCTCCCTGGTGCGATGCCGGGGTGGCACGAGTCCGGGTGAACCGTGCGGTGGCCGGGGCTTTGACGGAGGCGAAGGTGATGATCCTGCCGCAGAACAACGCGGGTGCGGGCTATTTCACGATGCTGTTGCACCTGGACACGGAGGACTTCAATGGCAATGGCATTCCCGATGCCTGGGAGCTGAGCCATCTGGGGGATTTGAAGGCCACGGCCGTGCCGCCTTCTGATCGCGATGGCGATGGCTTCTCCGATCTCTCGGAGTATCTGGCGGGAACGGATCCGCGCGATCCGCAATCCCGTTTGGTCCTGTTGCCCGCGACGGCTCCGGATGCGTCGGTCCGCTGGCAGAGTGCGGCCGGCCGGGTTTATTCGCTGTGGCGGGTGGATGCGTTGGGTGAGCCGTTCCGCCCGGTGCTGCGGCATATCGCGGCCACGCCGCCGATCAATTCGGCGGTGGATCCGGAACCGATCGTTGGGAATGCCGCGTTTTACCGGATCCAGGTCGAGTGACGTCAGACCGGCGTGATGCCGCGACCCAAGCGGCTGAAGCGGCCGGCCTCCTGCAGGTAGGTTAACGCCAGGGCGAGGGCGTCGGCAGCGTCCGGGGCGGGCAGTTCGGTGAGTTGGGTGAGGCGTTGCACCATCTTGGCCACGGCCATCTTTTGCGCGCCACCGAAGCCGACGACCGCGAGCTTTACCCGGCGCGGCGCGATTTCATAGACCGGCAACCCCGCGGTCGCCACGGCGGACAGCGCCGCCCCGCGGGCTTCGCCCATGATGAGGGCGGTCCGCAGATTCCGGGCGTGGAACAGGCCTTCGACCGCGCAGAGATCGATCGGGTATTGTCGGAGCACGCCAGCCAATGTTTCCGCAATGGATCCCAGACAACGGGATCGCGTCCATTTTGACGGACAGGAGATGGTGCCCTGCGCGAGGACGGTCGGATGCGGCGTCCCCGCCCGCAGGACGCCCCAGCCGGTGCCGCGCAGCGAGGGATCCACGCCCAGGACCACCTGCACGACCGGCAGTTTACCGACCGCATCCGCTGCGGCCGTGCCGGGCCCGGTCGCGCCGGCGCCTGGGCCCGCGAGCCGCTGCTGCAATCTCGCAAAGTCCGCGCTCGAAATGCTCACTGCCGGAAACTGCGGGGATGGAACCGCCAAAACCAATCTGAAGTCGTGCCCGCGAATCGGGGCGTCCGGTGAGTCGCGGGGTCGGTGGCCGCCGGCCGGGGGCGAAAAGGCCTTACGGCGACTGCGGCATCATGCCGACTTTGCGGGCGTACTCGAAGATGCCGCCGGCTTCCACGACGGGCCGGACTTCGCCGAGCGGCTTGAGCGGGTAGGTTTTGCCCGTGCGTTCGTGCGTGATGATGCCGGCGTCGATGTCGACCACCGCCCGATCCCCGGTCTGAAAGACGTCGCACAGGCGCTCGGTGGCTTCGACCGGATAAATCTCTCCGGTGGCCACGCAATTGCGGAAAAAGATCCGGGCAAAACTCTCCGCCACCACAGTCTGACAAGCGGCAGCGCCGAGGGCGATGGGTGCGTGCTCGCGGGAACTGCCGCAGCCGAAATTACGACCGCCGATGATGATCGGATACTCCGTGTCCATCGCGCCCGGCTTGATGAAACGCTGCGGATAGAGGGCGTCGGGAAGTCCCTCCATCGCATAGCTGCCGAGCTTCTCGTACTCCTCCTGGATCGTCGGCACGAGGTTCAGGTACTTGGCGGAAATAATCTGATCGGTGTCGATGTTGTCGCGCACCACGTAAACCGGACCCGAAAATATGGCCTGCATTCGGCTGCTAGAATGGGGTGTAAGGACATTTTGGGCAACCCACAAATGGCCACGGTGCGACGGGTGTGTGTGCGAAAAATTCTGCGGATGGTCGAAAGGCTCACGCGGAGGCGCGGAGACGCGGAGAGGAGAATGAACGATTTCTGGGGCCTCCAAGACACCAAGCACCGTCAAATCGCGTCAATTTCCTTTAGTAGAAGATTTCCGTCTGACCCCCGCGCCTGGGAACGCCGGCAGCAAAAAGGGCGGCCTCGCGGGCCGCCCTCAGTTGACCTTCCGGTGCACTTACGCGGGAGTCACGGCCGGCGCGGTGGTCTCCGCGATGCTGGCCGCGGCCTCGATGAAGTCGAGGACCTTGCTGGTCAGCAACTCCTGCTGGATCTCGGGGAACCGGTTGTTCTCCTTGGCCCACTTGATGAACTTTTCCGGCTCGGTGTTGTTTTGCTGGGCGAGGAACATCAGGCGGTTCGCCAGCTCTTCGCGGGTGAAGCTGATCTTTTCCTCCTCGGCAATCCGGTTGAGCAGGAACGCGGCGCGGACGCGGCTGGCCGCACTCGTCTTGGCGTTGGCCAGGATTTCGTCCTTCTTGGCTTCGATCATCTCGCGCGGCACACCGCGGTTCATGTTGTCGCTGGCGATGCCGTTGGCCACGCTGTTCGTCTCCGACTCCAGCAGACTCTCCGGCAGTTCCATCGGCAACTCCTTCAGCAGCCCTTGCAGCAGCTCGTCGCGAACCGCCTGCTTTGAACGGAAATCCAATTCCCGTTGCAGGTCCGTGCGGATGCCGGCGTGCAGCGCGGCAACGTTTTCGGCGCCAAATTGCTTGGCGAATTCGTCGGTGATCACGGGCAGTTCCTTTTCCTTTACCCCGACCACTTCGATGGCGAATTCCACCACTTTGTCGGCCAGTTCCTTGGCGACAAAATCCGACGCCAGCGTCAGCGTCGCCTTCCGGTGATCGCCGGCGGAGGCTCCGATCAGGACATCCGTAAATCCGGGGATGAACTCGCCCTTGGCCACGCGGACCCAGGAATTCTTCTTCTCGCTCAGGCCCCGGGCGGTCGGCGCCACGTCCGTCAACGGCTTGCCCTCGTACGTGCCGGTGTAATTGATCACCGCGAAATCGCCGTCCTGGATCGGCCGGAGCACGTCGTTGTACTTCACCTGCTGCTCGCGCAGCATGTTCAACGCCCGTTCCACATCGGCATCGGTGGCGATCTTGTTCACCCGGCTGGCGGTCAGGCCGCGGTAGTTGGGCAGGGTGAATTCCGGCGCCACGTCCACGACCACGGTGAACTGCATCGGCAGGCCGCGGCCAAATTGTTGCTCCTCGGCCTCCATGCTCACCACCACGCGCAGCTTCTCCTGCGCCACGGCGGCCTTGTAGGATTCATCGAACAGGCGTTTCCGCACGTCCTGGTCGATCCCCGGCCCGTACTGCTTGAGAATCATGTGCTGGGGCGCCTTGCCAGGCCGGAAGCCCTGGATGTGCGCCTTCTTGGTGAAGGTTCCCGCCACCTCGGCGTAGACGGCATTCACCCGCTCGACGGGCACCTCCACCCGCAACAACTTTCGGCACGGACCCAGATTCTCAACAGACACGTTCACAAGTTCTATCCTTTCAGCAAAGACACGACACGCCGGGCCACCGAAACACAAACTGCCTGATGGCTACCGGCAAAGGGCGCCAATAAGGAAGGCCGGGCTTTCAGGGTCAAGGCCCCATTTGAGATTCCGGTGTGAAATTGGCTGCCGCTCAGCGCGCGCCCCATTTGGTATTTTGCAGAAACGCCACCAGATCCGCCAATTCCTGGCGACTGAGCTGGGTGTCGAGCCCGGCCGGCATGACCGACAGGGTGCCGGGTTGGCGTTCAGCGATGTCCGCTTTGGCCAGCCGTTGTTCTGCGCCGGGCCCGGTGACCACCACCACTTCCGTGTCGGTCTCGTTCCGGATCAGGCCGGAAATGTCATCGCCGGCCTTGGTGTGAAACAACACCGGTTCGTAACTCCGGACAAAACTTGCGCTCGGATACACCACCGCCTCGAGCAGATCCCGCTCGGTGCGACCGTTGCTGATCGAGGTCAGGTCGGGCCCCACATCGCCTCCCTGATAGCCGATGCGATGACACGCACTGCAGGCAGCCGTGGGTGAATTGAACACCCGTTGGCCGTGGCGCACATCGCGGGGCAGGGACTGCAGTTCCGCCAGCAGGGAGTTCAGACGGGCCGATTGACGTCCGGTGTCCGGTGCCAGTTCGGTCATCAAGGCGGTGACGGCGTTCTGCACCGGGGCGGGGAACTTGGTGAAATGAGGCGGCAACTGCCCCACGGCCAGTGCTCGCGCGACGGGTGCCTGGCGAATCGTTGCCACCACCGCGAGCCCCAGGGCTTCATCGCCACCGCGGTCAAAGGCGCCCAGCAGGCGATTGAATTCCAGCGGCCCCGCGTTGCGCAAATCGGCGAGCAACTCGCGTTGTTGATCCGGCGTCAATTGCGCGCGGCTCAAGCCTTCGGCCGCCAGGGAGCGGATCGAAGGATTCGCCGGGGGAACCAGCGAGTGTCGCAGGTATTGAAAATCACGCGGATCGATTGGCCGTCCCGCCAGGCCGAGCGACAGGGCCTGCACCCGGATTTCCAAGGACAGCGCCGGGTTGGCCCCGGCTGATGCCAGGATCGCGCCCAGCCGGCGACCAAACTCCGCCTGGCCCGCCAATCCTTGGGCGGCCCGCACCGCCCCCTCGGTCAGCGCCACCTCGCCGGCGTCCGCCGCTGCGGCCTTCCCCAGCGCCTGCCACCAGGCGTCCGGGATTTCCTTGAGGCCGGAAGTGCCGAGGGTTTTCAATGCAGCAATCCGGACGGCCACCGGGGAGTTGACCGCCAGTTCGCTGAGCAATTCCCGTCCGGCGGGCGAGCCCCCGAAGACCGGCATCAAGGTGAACAATTCGGCGCGCGCACCCGGTGCGTTCACCTCCTGGCGATACCACGACACCAGCTCGGCGCCCCATTCGGAGTGACGTCCCACCAGCCAGAGGGCCGTCGCACGCAACCGGGCATCCGGGGACAAGAGAAACGACGTCACGGTCGTGGCCTTCAATTCGCTGCCGGGCATTTCGGCCCACGCCACCAGGCCCGCGAGTTGAGCGCCCGATTGACCCTTCAATGCGTCGGCCACGGCGTCGGTGTTATGGATGTCGATCAGGCTGCGGATCACCGCGGTCGCGAGGACCGGATCCTGCCCGATGGTTTTGTGGGTGGATTGCACCAGCAATTTCGCGCTCGCGGTGGCGCCGGTGCGACCGAGAAGTTCCGCCACGTTTCGACGGGCGGAGGGTTGGGAGCAGGCGAGCAGAGCGGTTTCAGGAAGTCCCGGACCGGCGCTGCTGACCGCGGCGCCATCGCGCCACAAGGCCGCCGCCTTCAACGCCGCGCGTCGAATCGGTCCCACCACTTCATCCTGTGCCCGCTCCCAGGCATCGGCCGGCGGTGCAGTCGCGACCACCGCACGAATCGCCGCTCGCGCCGACGGGTCGGCAATTTGGGCCAGTGACCAGATCGCTTCCAACGCCGCGACGCCAGCATCCGCGTGGGCGAAGGTTTCCTTCAGAATCGGCACGGCCGACGCCCCGAGTGTCGCCAGTGCCCGTCCTGCTTTGGCCCGCACTTCCGGACGCACATCGCCCAGCCAGGTGCGAAGTTGCGCGGTGGAGGCGCCGTCCCAGGAAAGTTGCGTACCCCAAGGATCGGTCACTTTCGGCATGCCCGTTTTGCGGACGCGATAGATCGTGCCCAACACGTCCGGCTTCCACAGTTGCGAGCTGGGGCAACACAGCTTGTACCAACCGCCCGTGTCCACCACCAGGAGCGAGCCGTCCGCATCGGCGACCACATCGGTCGGATGAAAATCCATGTCATCGGTGACCACGAAATCACCGGTCTCCGAGGCAAACGTGGCGCCGGCCGGTCGCAGGACGTGGCGGGAAATCTTCCGGTGATTGAATTGCGACACGAACAGATTGTCCGCAAACCCGGAACCGAATTGCGTCGAGGCGTAGTGCGTCACGCCACTCGGTGCCGCCGCGCCGAGTTCCGCGATCGGATGCATCAGCTCCGGTCCGGTGCGGATCACGGCCCGATCATCCACGTTGCTGTTGATTTTGCCAAAGACCGCCCCGTAGGAGGCATGCGCCACGCCGTCGCGAAAGCCGGGTTGGGTGAAATCAATGAACGTGCTGGTGAACATCAATTCGCCATCGGGCAGGAAGGCCAGTCCGACTGGATTGTCCATGCCGCCGCTCATGAGACTTTCCATCGCAGACCCGTCCGGCCGGGCCCGGAAGATATGGGCCGCGCGATCATGGAACCGTTCGCCGGTCACGCTGTTAGTCCAGGAAATCGGCTCGAACGCGCCCTTGGTCCAATAGAGGAATCCATCCGGACCCCGATAAGGTCCGTGAACCTCATTGCCGCAATGCGTGGAGGGCTGACCCACGTTCCACCATTCCGTCCGCCGGGTGGCGTGGCCGTTGGCATCGAAATCGGAAAGCTTCCAGATCGACGGCGTGCCGCCGATGTACAATCCACTCGGGTGCCAGAGGATGCCCTGCAGCATTGGCAATTGGTCCGCCACCACCGTGGATCGATCGAACACCCCGTCGCCGTCCGTGTCTTCGAGGCAGACGACGCGCCAGTGGGGATCCTTGGCCTGGGTTTTTGGATCGTCGCTGGAGCCGGAGGAATCGGTGACAAACAGTCGGCCGCGATCATCGAAGGAGGCATTCACGGGGCGCAGCACGAGGTTGGTGGTCGTGACGGGCGCCATTTCGAAACCGTCGGGCAACGTGAACGAGCGTTGGCCCACATGTGTCGTCGCCGCGGACACGCTGGCGGCGGCCAGCGCGCCGAGCACCCCACCCCAACGGAGAAGTAACTTGGTTTTCACGCGCGCATCCTTGCAGATGCTTGGCACGTCGTCAGCAACTTCTCGCAGGGCAATCCGACGCCAGGGGAATCCGCAGGGCGAATTGAGTGCCGCCCGCGCCGGTTTCCTCCAATGCCAATTCACCTCCGGCCGCGCGGGCCAGTTGATGACTGAGCGCCAGACCGAGTCCCGTCCCGTCGGGCTTGGTGGTGGGGCCGGGTTGAAACAGCCGGGCCCGCACGCTTTCCGGCAGCCCGGGACCGCAATCCCGGACCCGCAGAGTGGCGGTGGTGGCCGTGGTGTCCGCCCGGGTGGCGGTGACGGTGACCGTCCCGCCGACGGACGACGCCTGAAGTGCGTTGGTGATGAGATTCTCGAGGATCAGCGCCGCGAGGTTGGCGGTGCGATTGGAGATCGCTTCGGTGAGTCGGGTCGCGCATTCGAATTGGATGCCGCGTTCCCCGGCGGCGGCGGCGCAGCGGGGACGCACGTGCGACAGCAGTTCGGCCAGGGTCAATTCGTAGGTGCCCAATCCCTGCTCGTCGCGAAGCACCCGGACGACTTCGTCAATCAGCGATTTCATCCGGCGTGCCGTGGCGGCGGCGTCGGTTCGATCTTCACCGGTGGCCACTCCCTCGTCGTTCGCCATGAATTGCTGCAGTCCGGCGAGCGGATTTTTGAGTCCGTGAACCAGATGCGCCGCCACGGCTCCGATGGCGCTGGTCTTGGCGCTGAGTGCGAGTTCCCGGTTGGCCGTCTCCAGGTGGCGCGCGTGCAATTCCAATTGCCGTTGAGTCCGCAAAAGACGTCGAAAAGTCCATCCGAGCGCAGCCGCCATGGCGGTTCCCAGCAAACCCATCACCAGCCCGTTGCGCCGATTCAGCGTCCGATCCATTTGCACCATTTCGGCGGACAGCCCGGTCGCATCGATGGTGAAGGCCGCAAAAGTTTGGGGGTGCGATAAGGACCCTTGAACGGCGGTGGATGGCGGAAGAATCGGCAGCAGGACGTTGAGTTGGGCGCCTCCGGGATCGTCATGAAATTCCTCCGCCACCGGCAGTGTTGCCGGACGGCCTTCGGCATTGGGTTCGGCCAATTCCTGGAGGAGTTCCCGGAACTGTCGTGCGCTCGGAAGATGGGCCTGTGGATCCGCCAGGAGGGTGAGTGTAGGCGTGCCAGCGGCGTCGAAGAGACGGACATCCCTGAGGCCGGGAAGTTCCGGCAGGATCAGCGTTTCCAGCAGCGCGGGCAATGGATCGGCGTCCCCGGCAGCGGTCGGCGTGGACAACTGTTTTTGCAGGAGGGCCGCGAGAAGCTGGGCGTCGCGATGGGCCAGTTGGTGGCGCAATTCCTTGCGCAATTCCGCCTGCGCCAAAAGGATGCCGCCAGCCAGCAGACCCAGGGCAACGCCCAGGCTCAGCACCACCGACCACGGGATTCCGGATCCGGGAGTCCGTGCACTTGCGGCCGTGCCGGTTTGGGTGGTCGTCATCGTCCTCGCTTTTTTGGAGTCACCGTCGTCGTCGGCGCCGCGACGATGCGCCAATGGATGTCGCTCTCAAAAATCATATTCCCAACCCAGGGTGCCGATGTGGGCCGTGTAGTTGTCGCTCACGCGATTCGCCAATTCGCGTTCCCATTGATATTCACCCCAGAGCCGAGTGCGGGACGACAGTTTGTATTCCAGGCGCGTCTCGATCTGCCGCGACTCGCGCTCTCGGGGGACGGCCAGGATGCCGCCGAAAACGATGAAGGAACGGGGATAATCATAAGTCGACCATCGACCCGTAAGGCGCGCCGACCAGCATTTCGCTTCATAACGCAGCGATCCCGTCACGCCCAGCCGATCGTAATCCGTGTAGCCCTCGCCGTTTTCCCGACGCCAGACGTGGAAGAGTCGGACGGTATTCTGCCACTGGTTGCTGAGGCCCCAGTGGCGACGCCAGGCCAGCTCGGTGCGCAGATCGTCCTGGCGCAAGCGGGTGCCCGCGAGCGGCAATCCCAGCGAGCTGCTCTGGACCCGGTCATCGAATTCCCGATGCACGCCGCTCAACTCCAGATCCAGAGTGCCGACGGTGGGCGAACGCCACCCGGCGATCAGTCGGGGACCGATTTCCCAAGTGCTGGAGAGTCCGGCCTGGGTGTCGGGATGCAGAAACAACTGGCGGGTGGCGATCCCGGACAATTCCAGATGTCCGTGCGGCAGACCTTCCCAGGCGACGCCCGGAATGACCGTTCCCGTATGAGTCACGGCGCGGAGGCTGCTGAGGTTGGTCGACAGCGAGTCGATGGAACTGGTGTTCAGGAACTGGTCATTATAGAGGTGCCGGCCCTCAAATTTCAGCACCCAATTCGTCGCCGAGCCGAGTCCATGGCCGAGGCGGACATCCGTAAGATAGGTCCGCTCCTGAGTGGCGCCCGGCTCGTTTGTGACGGGGCGCAGGGTATTGAAGTAGCGGACGTCCTCCCCGCTGAAGAACGCGGTGAAGGTCGTGGCGCCCGTGGGCAGGCGCAGGAGGAAAAGATCCACGCCGGTCGACGCGAATCCAGTCCCTTCGGGAGTCTGGGCGAAGAGCGGGTTGCTCCGATAACCAGTCGCCGCGCGCACGGTCAGGAACGGCTGCCAGAGACTGTTTAATGAATTCGGAATCTCGGGTATCGGGGAGAACTCGGGATGCCCGGCCCGGGCCAGAATTGCCCATCCCAACAGCAGTGCCCAAGTGCCCGGCCGGGAGAGAGGGTTCGCTGCGACTCGGTGCTTCAATCGGGAAATTCGGATGTGTCAAAGCCGGCAATCACCCCACGATGATTGCCGGCCGTAACGAACCACACAATGAACCTGCCACTCCGCTGCTCCTAGACAATTCCAACGGGGTGGCCGGTCCGAAAACCATCAGCCGCCTTTGCGACCCGGACCCTTGCCTCCGTGATCGGTGCCATCGACCGGCGGCGTATCCTTGAGCGTCGCCCGCAGCGCCTTGATCTGTTCGCGGATGTCCGCGCGGAGTTGCTTGGTGTCCTCCAGGAATTTGGCGCGATTGGCCAGGAGTTGCTCCTTGATCGTGGCCTTCTCCTCGGCGGTGGCCCCACCCAACGCCTTGATCAGTTCCTTCTGCTTGTCGTTCTGCGCCTGGCGCAACGCGTTGAACTGCGCCAGCTCCTTCTTCAAGGCGTCCGGCAGCGTGACGTTTTTCGGAAGACCACCGACGCCGGGAATCTCAAACCGCCCGCCACCCGGACCACCCAAGCCACCGGCGCCGTCGGGTTTGGACGCCGGCGGCGTGCCATCCGGATTGTTCGCGGGGGGCGTCCCGTCGGGTTTGCCACCGCCGTTAGGGCCACCATTTGGACCGCCATTCGGACCGGCGATTGCCACCAACCCACATGTGAAAACGGCCGCCATCAGGGCCGTCAGTTTGTTTAAAATCTTCATAAACTCAATATCCGCTTTTGCGCTACATCCCGACCGGAGACTTCCGGCTCCAATCCCTTCATCCGCAGGGACCATGCCAAACTGGCAGCGAGTCAACCAGCCCGTTTTCAAGCGATTTGGCGACCCAGTCCTGGCGTTTCTGTTCTGAAGGGGGATGCGTTGGTGGTCTCTTCCCAACGAAAGCTCCCCAGATGGGGAAATACACCCAACGATGAAATCTCCCGGTGTTGGGTGCATCTCCGATGGCTCGCGAAGGAATCCAACAAAACCACAATGCTTGTTCGCTTTGGGCCGGTCTCGATTTGACCCGGCGCGCACAAATC
>JAYTHD010000186.1:0-2928 GCA_043732975.1 Verrucomicrobiota bacterium | reverse complement strand
ACAAGGTCACGGCCAGCAGGCCCCCGAAACCCACCGCGAACGCGCCGATCCGCACACCAGTTTTCATTGGGCAGAATTCTCCGCCAGCGCCGCGATCAGCGCCTCGTCATTGGGTCGAGGTGCGACGCTCAAACGCCGAATCACCTCGAAATCATCGACACTCTCAGCGGTGAGCCCGGAGGTCGACGTCAACGCCACGGTCGCCGCCCCGGCGGCCAACTGCGACCGGCGATGAAAGGTCCACGCCTGCCAACTGAAGCCCAGGGCCACCGCTGCGGCCATTGCCAGACCAAATACCGGTCGCAACGAGAGCCACGCCAACCAACCGCGGCGAGCCCCCGCGGGACGCCCCCGCAAGGCGGCCCGTTCTTCGGCTTCGATTTTCGACCAAACCTGCGAAGCAAAATGGGTCGCCGCCTGTGGGGCCCCGGGGCGCGCCTCCAAGGCCGCATTTACGGCCAGTTCCTCCGCCAGACGCTGCAGTTCGGCCGGCCGGCCGGCCAACTCGCGACGACACGCCGCAATCTCGCCGGGCGTCGGTTGGCCGAGCGCCACCGCATCCAACCAATCCAGGCCTTCCTCCGATCCCTTTGAATTTTCTGTGTTCCGGTTCTTCATATGGACCCCGTGGGCTTAACCACCATGGAGCGGGAAAAGTTGCCCGGACGCTGACGGGGAAATTGTTTTTGAGTCTCGGCGTTCAGCTGGTCGACCCAGGAGCCATCCCCCAAATACGCCTTCAACCGGCTGCGCAAGACCTCGCGGGCGCGAAAAATCAGGGATTTCGTCGCCGGAACGCTCAGCTCAACAACCTCTGCAATTTCCTCATAACTCAGCTCTCCGTCGCGACACAAGGCCAGCGCCAGCCGTTGCTTTTCCGGCAAATCGGCCACCGCCTGGTCCACCTTCGCGTACAACTCCGTTCGCACCACTTCGACATCGGCGCTGCGTTGCTGGGGGTCCATCACCTGACGACCAACCTCCTCGCCATCCTCGCCGGCAATCGGCGCGTCCAGGCGGTCCGCCGGATGACGGCGCCGCCGACGCACCTCGTTCAGGCACAGATTCCGCGCGATGGTAAACAAGAACGTGGAAAAACGGGCGGCCGGCTCATAGCGCTCGGCCGTTCGCCAAAGTTGAACAAAGACATTCTGCGCGAGATCCTCGGCTTCCTCCTTGTCCGGCAGCAGGCGATAAACAAAATGTAGAATCGGTTCCTGCCACCGCTCCATCAGGGTGGTGAAGGCAGCCGTGTCCCCACGCTTCACGGCCAGCATCAGCGCGATGTCTTCCTCCGCGGTATCCGGTCCGACAGACATTGGTAACTCACTGCTCCATACCCGCAGACCGGGTAAAGTTGCGTTCGCCAGTCACCGGCAATCCCAAGCCAAGCCAAAAGACCCCAAAGCGTCTCGCGCCGGCGGGACCAATTCCCAGGAACGAGGCACCCCCACCCCTACCGCGTCACACCGCACTCGCACTCAAACCAAGCCGGCTTCAACGCCGCCAGGGCTCCGCGGAGCTTCGCCAATTCCGCCGACGGACCGTGCACCTCCAACCGACTCAGCTCCGCCAGCGCCAACATTTCGTCCAATTCAGGGCCTACATGGGTCAGATGCTCCAGCACACTTTCCGCGGATCCATAGGCCTCCCGGCAAAAAACCCGGTCACCGTCGATGGTGAAGCCATAGTATAGATTCCCGGCTTCCGTCTCGGTCTTGGCAACAAATCGTCGCAACAAGTCCCGGGCGGCCGGCATTTGCCCGGAACGCACCTGGAAATAAGGATGCAAACTAACCGCAGCACTGAGAGAACTCATGATTGATTTTTCTTTCAGGCGATCTCCTTCAACCGCCCGGTGCTGTCGCCAAAGCGCTCAATTTTGACGTTCATCCGATCGGCCATCGACAGGAAAAGATTCGCCATCGGCGCCGGCTTTTCGAGTTTGATGTGTCGCCCAGGAGCCAGCGTACCGCCACCGCGGCCGGCCAGAATCAACGGCAGATTCGTGTGCCGGTGCGCGTCACCATCCTCCAGGCCGGACCCGTAAACGATCATCGAATTGTCGAGCAAGGTCCGCCCGTCCACATCCCGGGTCGCCTTGAGCTGCTCCAGCCAGCCGGCAAAGAGACTTACGTGAAACTTGTTGATCTTCGCGAGATTGTCCTTTTTCAAAGCGACCCCGCCATGGTGGCTGTTCTCGTGGTGGCCATCCTTCACCCCAATCTCCGGGTACGGGCGATTGGACCCGTCGTGCGCCATCACAAATGTCATCACCCGCGTGGAATCGGTGCGGAAGGCCAGCGTCATCACGTCGAACATCAATTTCACATGCTGCGCAAAATCCGTCGGCACGCCGGCCGGCCGCGTCGCATCGGTCACCTCGGCGCCCAGACGATCCGTCCGCTGGATCCGTGCCTCGAGATCGCGTACCGCCGTCAGGTACTCGTCCAATTTCCGCTGATCCGTCCGCCCCAGTTGCTTGTGCAACGCCTTTGCGTCGGACTGGACGAAATCAAGAATGCTCAACTCGCGCCGCTCGCGCAACGCCCGGGCCTCCGCCGTTTCTTCCGCCCGGCCATTGCCAAACAGGCGATCAAACACCTGCCGGGGGTCGACCTCGGGCGGCATGGGTTGGGCCGGTGTGCGCCAGGCGATGTTGAAGGAATAGGCACAGGAATAACCAGAATCACAATTGCCCGCGGTCTGGCCCCGATCCGTTCCCAGTTCCAGGCTGGAAAACTTGGTCAAGCCGCCGAGCTGCTGAGCCACATATTGATCGATGGATTGACCGACCCGGATATCCGCGCCCTGAGTCTTCCTGGCGCGGGCGGCCGTCAGAAACGTCGCCGACGCCCGGGCGTGATCCCCGGCCCCGTCGGGTCCCGCCGTGCCGTTTTGGTGACCCAGGCCGCTGAGGATGCTCAA
>JAYTHD010000185.1:0-4756 GCA_043732975.1 Verrucomicrobiota bacterium | reverse complement strand
GGCGAAGGGCGCGGGTCCAAGGACATGGTCGTGCTGCCCTACAAGGATCGGCTCGAACTTTTTTCGAAATACCTGCAGCAATTGCTGATGGAATCCCTGGGCAAGGAACTGGATCTGGACGGCCGCATCGTCAATTCGGGCATCAGTGTCTACGGCAACAAGGGCTCCACGGATCAGCACGCCTATGTGCAGCAATTGCGCGAGGGTGTCCTGAATTTCTTCGTCGTCTTCATTGAAGTGCTGCGGGATCGGGCCGGTGAAAGCATGGAAGTGGAAGCGGGCATCTGCAGCGGCGATTTCCTGTGCGGCTTTTTGCAGGGCACCCGCCAGGCTTTGCATGAGAATGGACGTCAGAGTGTGACGCTGACCGTCCCGGATTGTTCTGCCTTCACCGTCGGCATGTTGATCGCGCTGTTCGAGCGCGCCGTGGGACTCTACGCCTCCCTCATCCAGATCAATGCGTACCATCAGCCGGGAGTTGAGGCGGGTAAGAAAGCGGCGACGGCGGTGCTGCAATTGCAAACCGCGGGCGTGGCGCACCTGACCGCCAATCCCGGGAAAGCGTTTTCCGCGGAAGCACTGGCGAACGCCCTGGGCAAACCGGAAGCGGCTGAAATTCTCTTCAAGATTCTCAGCCATCTGGCGGCCAATCAGCGCCGGGTCCGGATTGCCTCCGGCACGGCGACAGGTGTCGAATTCGCCGCGAAATGACCCGGAATACCGCCGGCAGCCGATGAGCCACCGGCGGAAAAATGACCCGCTCAGTAGCGCGGCACCTGCGGATCGATTTCCGCGCTCCAGGCGGCAATGCCGCCGGCCAGATTCTGCAGCCGTTGCCACCCCTGGCTGCGGAGAAATGCAATGGCGTGGGCGCTGCGAATGCCGTGGTGGCAGTAGACGACGATGTCGTCTTCACTCCAGTCGTCCAACTCGCCCAGGCGCAATGGCAGTTCGCCCAACGGGATGAGGCGGGAATCAGGCAGCGCCGCCCGGGCATGCTCCCACGGCTCACGGACGTCGAGCAGGCGGGGAGGATGCGGGGATTGGAGTTGCTGTTTGAGTTCGAGAGTGGTCATGGGCTGGTAAGCCAACCGCGGTCCTCAACGGAGGACAAGGGCTGGGTTCAATGCCTGTGGTCAGTGATTCTGGCTGCTCAGGAAGCGCTCGCACTCCAGGCCCGCGGCGCAACCCATGCCGGCGGCGGTGATCGCCTGCCGATAATCCTTGTCGGAGCAATCGCCGGCCACGAAGACGCCCTCGACACTGGTGGCGGCGCCTTGCGGACGGATCACGTAGCCCGCCGGATCCAGATCAATCTGTCCCTGGAAAAGCTGGGTGTTCGGGTGATGGCCGATGGCCACAAACACGCCGGCGCAGGGCAGTGAGCGCGTCGCGTCGGTCTTCAGGTTTTTCAGGGTCACTCCCGTCACCTTGCCCGTCTGGACATCCTGTATCTCCGTCACCGCGCTATCCCAGATTGGCTGAATCTTCGGATTCGCCAGCGTCCGGTCGGCCATGATTTTCGAGGCGCGCAGCGTGTCCCGGCGGTGGATCAGATACACTGTCGAGGCAAACCGGGTAAGGTAGGAAGCTTCCTCGCAGGCGGAATCGCCACCGCCCACGACGACCAGCGGTTGGTTGCGAAACATCGGCAACGCCCCGTCGCAGGTGGCGCAATAGGTGACGCCGCGCTTTTCCAAATCGATTTCCCCCGGGCAGTTCAGGTGCTTGTGACCGGCACCACTGGCGATGATCATCGTTGCCGCCGCGACGGGTTCTCCGTCGACGACCAACTGGAAGGGCCGCCGGGAGAGGTCCACGGACTCCACCGTGGCAAAGCGGACCTTGGCGCCAAAACGTTCCGCCTGTTTCTGGAGCCGGGACATGAGTTCAAACCCATCGATCCCTTCGGGAAAACCCGGAAAATTCTCCACAATGCTGGTGGTCGTCAGCAAGCCACCCGGCATCGTGCCACTGAGCACCAGCGGGGCCAACTGGGCCCGCGCCGTGTAAATGGCGGCGGTAAGTCCGGCACAACCGGTTCCAATAATGACAACTTTCTCCATATGAAATTCTCTTCGTCGATCCACCCTAGGGACACGGGAGCCAATCGCAATTCGGCTGGTCCGGAAATGGGCTGAACCGCCTCACGCGGCGAGGCGGGAACGGAAATAGCGGATGGTTGCCTGCAAACCTTCCGCCAACTCGACCCGGGGCTCCCATCCGAGCAACGACTTCGCCCGGGTGATGTCCGGCCGCCGCTGCTTGGGATCGTCCTGCGGTAGCGCCTGGTGGACGAGGCCGGAGCGGGATTGCGTCGCCCGCAGAATCTGTTCCGCGAATTCCAGCATGGTGAGTTCCTGCGGATTGCCGATGTTCACTGGCAGATGGGCGTCGGGCGCCTCGCAGTACATCAAGCGCACAATGCCGTCGAGCAGGTCCGACACATAACAGAACGAGCGGGTCTGGCGACCGTCACCAAAAATCGTCAAGGACTGATTCTGGAGCGCCTGGCTGATGAATGCCGGAACCACGCGTCCGTCGTTGAGCCGCATGCGCGGGCCATAGGTATTGAAGATGCGGACGATGCGCGTCGCCACCTGGTGTTCCCGGTGATAGGCCATTGTGAGGGCTTCCGCGAAGCGCTTCGATTCATCATAGCAACCACGCGGTCCGATGGTGTTGACGTTACCCCAGTAGGATTCGGTTTGGGGATGAACCAGCGGATCCCCGTAAATCTCGGAGGTGGACGTCACCAGGAAGCGGGCCGACTTGGCCTTCGCCAGACCGAGGGCATTGTGCGTGCCCAGCGAACCGACCTTCAGCGTCTGGATGGGCAACTCGAGGTAGTCGATCGGGCTGGCGGGCGAGGCAAAATGCCACACGTAATGCACCGGGCCGGGCACTTCGAGGAACTGGGTGACATCCTGCCGGACCAAGCGGAATCGTGGGTGGGCCAACTGTTTCTCCAAATTATGCAGGTTGCCGGTCACCAGATTATCAAAGCCCACCACCTCATGCCCAAGGGCCAGCAGGAGATCGACCAGGTGGGAACCTAAAAAGCCCGCCGCGCCGGTGACGACAGAGACGGGAACAGATACAGGAACGGAAACGGAATCCGGCTCCGGGGAAGTGGCGATTGGGCTCAAGGGAAAAAGTCGGGGCACCGGTGGACCGGACAACGCACTATTTTGCGCCGGCACCGCTCATGACGGCCGGGACCGTGCGCAGGAGGATTTCAACGTCCAGCCAAATCGACCAATTATCGATATATTCCAGATCCAAACGCACCCACTCGGCAAAGTCGCACACGTTGTTGCGACCCGAGACCTGCCAGAGGCAGGTCAGGCCGGGTTTGACGCTGAGGCGGCGACGATGGGCGGGGTCATCAAAACGGGCCACTTCATCGAGCGGCAAGGGGCGCGGTCCGACGAGGGACATTTCCCCACGGAGCACATTGATGAGCTGGGGAAATTCATCAATCGACCACTTGCGCAGGAAACGTCCAACCGGGGTCACCCGCGGGTCATTGGTGACCTTGAATACGGGGCCGGTCATTTCATTGAGCGCGGCCAGTTCCTGTTTCAACTGCTCGGCATTGGAGACCATGGAACGGAATTTCAGCATGCCGAACGGCCGGCCATTGAGCCCGGCCCGGCGTTGACGGAATAACACGGGGCCCGGCGAGGTAAACTTGACCGCCGCCGCCGCCGCCAGCATCAGCGGAGTCACACAGATCAGCAGCACGGCGGCACCCACAAAATCAAGCACTCCCTTGGCGACCGAATGCCACGAAGGCACCGGACCGGTGGCGAACACCAGCATGGGCTGACCAGCCAATTCGTCGATCGCCGTATGGGCCAGCCGGGTCTTGAAAAAATCAGCGAACAGCCAGACTTCCACGCCCTCCAATTCGCAGGCATGAATCGCCTCCTCAATGGTACCGAAAAGAGTGTTGCGCGGTGAAATCACGACGGCGTTGGCCGAGTGTTCGTGGAGCAGATCCACCAGCCGGCTGATGGGTTCACGAGTCAGATCGACCCGGGCCGCCAACTGAACGCCGCCGAGGGCCCCCGAACCCAGCGCCTTGTCCAGGTGGTCCACTTCGGAATCCGCCCGGACCAGAATGATGCGCCGACTGCCGGCGTCGCGACCGAAATACTGGTTCCAGTATTGCAGCACCTCCTCCTTGGCCCAGACCAGGCCCACGGCAATCGGGATGAACATGGCGACCACACCGCGGGCACCCTCCACTTTGCGCAGAAAGATGGCCGCAATGACGAGCATCGCCATCCAGGCCGCCGCCCGGACCAACTGCCAGAGAGTCTGGCGGCGACTGCCAAATTGGGCTCGCTGGTAAAAGCCCTGAAGCTCCAGAATCGCTGGAGCCAGAGGAATGACGATCAGCAGGTAGGGTGCATAGGAACTGAAATCATTGATGATTTGGTCCCGATCAAAAATGGGCAGCGTGCGGATCCAGTGCGCCAGCCAGAACGCGATTCCAAACAGTCCGGCATCGAGGACTTTCTGGACCTGCGTCTGGATCTGTCGGCGACGGCGCAACACGGGAAAAGTTCTAATAGGCGGACTTCGCAGTCGACTCAACCACCGGGCCTGCTCCGGTTTCCCGCATGGCCGGCAGGGCCAGACTGAGCAAGTGTTTCATTTTGTTGAAGGTGGCATCTTCCGCACCGTCTTTGCAATAGGCGAAACATTGAATTCCTGCCCATCGTGGGGTCTCACCACGAAGGATCAT
>JAYTHD010000184.1:0-3910 GCA_043732975.1 Verrucomicrobiota bacterium | reverse complement strand
CTCGGGCGGGATGAAGTCATCCCGCCCGTTTTTTATTCCGGTCGCACGACAGGGAACGAGTGGAAGACTCTGATTTTCGCAGCGGACCTTCCTCTGCTTTGCTGACGGCCGATGAATTTGGAGCCGTATCTCGCCTTCACCCGCGAACTCGCCGCCGGAAGCGCGGAGGTTATCCTGCCCTACTACCACGGAGCCGATCTGGGCCTGGAGATCAAGGCCGATGCCTCCCCGGTAACCCTGGCGGACCGCGGCGCGGAGTTGTACATGCGAAACCTGATCGAGAAGCGCTTCCCGGGTCATGGAATTGTCGGTGAAGAATACGGCACGGTCCGGGGCGACGCCGAGTTCGTCTGGGTGCTCGATCCCATCGACGGGACAAAATCCTTCATCAGTCATGTCCCCCTCTTCGGCACCTTGATCGGTCTCCTGCACCAGGGCCGGCCCGTCGTGGGTTGCATTCATCAACCAGTACTGCAGCAATTGATGCTCAGCGATGGCACCACCACCACGCTCAATGGTTCTCCTGTCCGCATCCGCCCCTGCCGGGATCTATCCCAAGCCATCCTGGTCACCACCGATCCGGTGCATCCCGCGAAATATCACAACGGACCTGCCTTCGACGCGCTGCAGCGGCGGGTCAGCTTCTGCCGAACCTGGGGCGATTGCTATGGCTATCTTCTCGTCGCGGCCGGATGGGCGGACGTGATGGTGGATCCCATCATGAACCCGTGGGATCTGCTGCCAATCGAGCCGATCATGCGCGGCGCCGGCGCGAAAATGACCACCTGGAATGGCGCGCCCGCCAATCACATGGGCGCCGATTCCGGGATCGCCTGTGCCGCTGAAATCCATGACGAGGTGCTGCGGATCCTCCGGGGATGAGTTCCCTCGCTGGACTGAAGTGAGTGAATAACGACGTCCCCAACGCGCGGCGGCCCGCTGGTGCATCATCCCTCACGGTCGAACCCGGCATCGTTCTCGACGTGCGGCGCGCCGCCTGGCTGCCGGCGGCGAAAATCCTCGCCCTGGCAGACACGCATCTGGGCTTCGCCTGGGTGCAACGTCGTCGTGGACAGCT
The DNA here is from genome assembly GCA_043732975.1 of Verrucomicrobiota bacterium. Classification (GTDB taxonomy): domain Bacteria; phylum Verrucomicrobiota; class Verrucomicrobiia; order Limisphaerales; family UBA9464; genus CANIZL01. The sequence continues at coordinate 2,832 of JAYTHD010000184.1, read as the reverse complement.
CCTGCCCCTGACCGACGACGACACCGTTGCCAGAATCCGGGCTCTACTCGCCGACTATCCAGCCCAGACCGTCGCCATTCTGGGCGACGTCGTGCATCAGACACTGGCGGTGGATGCCCTCCGGGAGTTGCTGAGCGAACTCTGCGAAGCGGTGGTCCAGCCCGGACGCGCCCTGAGCCTGATCCTGGGCAACCATGATTCAGGCTTGGCTGAACGGGTCGCCAAATGGCAGCTGCCCGTCACCCCGGTGCGGGAATTGTCGCTGCCCGGATGGCAACTGGTGCATGGCGACAAGCCAGTGAAGGGGCAACCGGAAGTCATGACGCTCTCGGGTCACGAGCATCCTTGTGTGACCTTGGGCGACGGTGTGGCGACCCGCGCGAAAGTGCCGGCATTTTTGCTGGGAAAGCGGGCCCTGCTGCTGCCGGCTTTCTCCAGTTGGGCGGCCGGCACCAACGCCCATCCCGGGGGCTTTTCCGGGCCAGTCGCCAATGCCAGCCAATACAGCCACGCCATTGTCTGTCTGGGGCCGCGTTTGCTGCGACTCCCATTTCCCGTGCCGATCCATCCGCAGTCGGCGTAGCCCGGGAAAACGATACGGCGCCCGGGAAAATGGGCGCCGTGGCAGTAGCCGGGCTCCGGCCGTAAAAACTCAGATCGCCTCGCCAATCTGGTAGCGGACAAAGCGGCGCACGGTGAGCGTGTCCGACAAGGCCTTCGCGACCGTGGCAACGTGGGCCTCGAGCTTGAGATCGGGATTTTTCACAAAGCCTTGTTCGAGCAGGCAGTTCGTTTCGAAATACTTGTTCAGTTTGCCCTTCAGGATGTTTTCCATCGCCGCCGCCGGCTTGCCTTTGAGGGCATCGGATTGGGTGGCGATTTCGCGCTCCTTGTCGATGATGGCCTGCGGGACATCCGCACGGCTGACCGACACCGGGCTCGCCGCGGCGATCTGAAGCGTGACGTCGCGCAGCAGTTGTTTGAATTCTTCCGCGGCGACGGTGCTCTCCTTCGTCGCGCCGATTTCCACCAGCACACCCACCTTGCCGCCGGTGTGGATGTAGGCGGCCAGCGCGCCCACACCCTGCACTTCGAGGCGCTGATGACGCCGGATCTGGATGTTTTCCCCAATGCGCGCCACGGCCGCCACGCGGTCGGCGTCGAGATTGACCTGAGCCTCGGCCGCCACCTTGCCGGCGAGTTCACTCACGAACGCCTTGAAGCTGTCATTACGGGCCACGAAGTCCGTTTCGCAATTCACTTCGATGAGCACACCGACCTTGCCACCGGCAGTCACGGCCTGACCGACGAGTCCTTCATTGGCGACGCGATCCGCCTTCTTGCCGGCGGCGGCAGCGCCCTTCTTGCGCAACCAATCGACCGCCGTGTCCAAATTGCCCTGGGACTCGTCGAGCGCCTTTTTGCAGTCCATCAGGCCGGCACCGGTCATTCCCCGGAGCTGGCCCACCATTGCGGGAGTAATTGCTGACATATGAGAAACTTACCTTACTAAAAGCTGTTGGGAGGAACATGAACGCGCCGGAGGCTCCTCAGCCTGCGGCGCGTTCGTTGGGAGTCGACGCGCTCTGTCAGGCCGCCGGGGCGGGTGCCGGGGCCGGGGCGGGAGCCGCCACCGCCACCGGAATCGGAGCCGGAATCGGTGCCGGAACCGGTGCGGGCGCCGGCGCGGGTTCGGGGTTGAGCTTGCGGCTGCGCTTGGCATCGGCTTCGGCCTTGCCCCTCACGATCGCCACCACCGCCGCGCCGAGGATCAATTTCACCGAACGAATCGCGTCGTCATTGCCAGCGACCGGGTAATCCACCTGGCCGGGGTCGCAGTTGGTATCCACCAGCGCCACCACCTTGATGCCCAAACGCTTGGCCTCAGCCACCGCGTTGTGCTCCCGCTTGATGTCGACCACCAGCATCACGTCCGGCAGCTGCTCCATGGTGCGCAGACCGTCCAGATACTTGAAGAACCGGGCGTGCTCGCGACGAATGGCCGATTGCTCCTGCTTGACGTAATTGTTGATCGATCCGTCCACTTCCATCCGCTCGATCTCCTTCATGCGTTTGATCGAGCCGCGGAGGGTCTTGAGGTTCGTGAGCGTGCCACCCAGCCAACGTTCGGTGACGAACAATTGTTCGCAGGCCTTGGCGGATTCCTTGACCGCTTCCTGGGCCTGCTTCTTGGTGCCGACGAACAGGATGCGTCCACCGCGAGAGGCGGTCTGGCTCAGGAACTCCAAGGCCGTCTCCAACTGCGGGAGCGTCTTGCTGAGGTCGATGACGTGGATGCCATTGCGGGCCTCGAAGATGAACGGCTTCATCTTGGGGTTCCAACGCTTGGTCTGATGCCCGAAATGAACGCCTGCTTCGAGGAGTTCCTTGATACCGATGCTGTTGCTCATGCTGACAAACAATTTCCGTTGGTTAAGACCGGCCCGCCCTGCCACCCGATTCCGGATGTCTTTGGACGGCGATCATCCGGCGGAAAAACCGGATTGATACCATTGTTATTTTGGCCACCCGGGAGCCTCTCCCGGGACGATTTAAGGCCGTTGCCCCGTCGCACTCGCGAACAGGAACGAACACGCTGGCAAACCACCCCGGGGTGAGCAAAGGGTTTTTGCAACCGTTTGATCCAAAGGATTGGGCCAAAGATCTTCGATTCTGCGGATCCCCTCCCAAACACTTCGACCCGCAGGTCACGGGCGGTGAACAATTCCGGTCCCAACCCGCGCATCCGCCGCGCACCGCTTTGGCGCCGGGGATTGAAATGGTTCCGGAAACGCCCGAACACATCTTCCACAAAAGCCCGACTCCCCAACG
>JAYTHD010000183.1:0-3606 GCA_043732975.1 Verrucomicrobiota bacterium | reverse complement strand
GGTGCGCGACCGGTTGGGGATCAAGCCGCTCTACTACTGGGCCGACGGATCGCAATTCGCCTGTGCCTCGGAGATCGGTCCTTTGTTGGAACTGGGGGTGGTGCGGGCGTCCCTGAATCACCGGGTTCTCGATGCCTACTTCACGCTGGGTTATGTGCCGGCGCCAGAGACGTTGTTTGCGGGCATCCGCAAGTTGGAGCCGGGGCACCACCTGCTGGTCGGTCCCGGCGGTGTGGAGACGAAGGAATACTGGGATTTCGCCGCCATCGAACCGGAGTTGTGGGATGAGGCGGAAACGCGCCGCCGCCTCGAACCGTTGCTGGAGGACGCGGTCCGTCGCTGTCTGGTCAGCGATGTGCCGTTGGGAGCGTTTTTGAGTGGCGGGCTCGATAGCAGCGCCACGGTAGCCCTGATGGCGCGCTGCGGCGTGAATCCGATCAACACGTTTACTGCCGGCTTTTCGCGGGGTGGGGAGACCAGTGAAGAATCCTACGCCCGGATGGTGGCCGCGAAATTCGGCTGCCGGCATTTCGTTCACGACCTGGCGCCGGGAAATTTTCTCACCTCGATCGATGAACTGGTGCGGCGCACGGAGGAGCCGGTGGTGGAACCTTCCGGCATCGCCCTGCAGGCGTTGGCCGCCATGGCGCGACCCGAGGTGAAGGTGCTGCTGTCGGGTGAAGGCAGCGACGAAGTCTTCGGCGGGTACGGCATCTACCGCCGCATGCTGTCGATGGAACGTTGGCACCGGTTGTTGCCGCCATTGCCGGGTCGGATCCCGGCCTGGCTCAGCCGCCGCCTGGGCGATGTGGCCACCAAGTATGGCGACTGGATCCGACAACCCCTGGCGGATCGATTCAGGGGCACTTCGGCGCTGTTGACGGGCGGGCTGCGCCATAAGTTTTATGAGCGCGGGTTTGGCGAGTCGGCGGGTGATTACCTGGAGAATACCTTTCACCGACACTTTGACCGGACCGCGCATCATCGGGAGCCGCTCTCCCGGTTGCTCTACGTGGATACGCGGACGTGGCTGGCGGACGACCTGTTGATCAAGGCGGACAAAATGACCATGGCGGCCTCGGTGGAATTGCGGGTGCCGTTTCTGGATCATCGTCTGGTGGAGTTGTCTGCGCGGATTCCAGCGGACCAAAAGATTCATGGCAACGAGGGCAAATGGATCTTGAAGCGAGCCATGGAAGCCCAGCTGCCGCGTGAGGTGGTGTGGCGGAAGAAAATGGGTTTTCCCGTGCCCGTCGGGCAATGGTTCAACGAGAGTCTGCGCCCGGCGCTGCGGGAACGGTTGCTGGGGAACGATCAGTTTCCCTGGCTGCAAGCGGCGAGTGTCCGTGATTTGGTGGAAAATCCCGCGGTTCCCACGGAAGGTCGCAGCCGGTTGTTGATGACGCTGCTGGTCCTGGAGGCCTGGCAGCGGATTTTTCTGGTTGAATCGTAGACGGGATCGAAAGGTGACTTTTTGAACATCAGTATCTTTGGCCTGGGTTATGTGGGATCGGTGTTGACGGGCTGCTTTGCCGGGTTGGGGCATCACGTCGTCGGTGTGGATGTCGATCCGGCCAAGGTGGCGGCGATCAATGCCGGGAAATCGCCGATCATGGAACCGGACCTGGAGGCATTGATCGCCGACGGGGTGCGGGCGGGCCGGTTGCGCGCCACGACGGATCAACGACAGGCGGTACTCGACACCGAGATTTCGATGGCCTGCGTCGGCACACCGTCCGGCCCGCGCGGGGAGCTCGACCTGACCTTCATCCAGCGGGTCTGCGAAAACATCGGCCAGGGAATCCGGGGGAAGTCCGCATATCATCTGGTGGTCTTCCGTTCCACGCTGCTGCCGGGCACGCTCCGGGGCACGGCGATTCCGATTCTGGAACGGACGTCGGGCAAGACGGTCGGAGTCGGGTTCGGCGTGGTGGTCAATCCCGAGTTCATGCGGGAATCCACGGCCGTCAGTGATTTTCACCAACCGCCGAAGACGGTGATCGGGGCCCTGTCGGAACGGGACGCGGACACGGTGTCCCGCCTGTACGCGCATCTCGACGCACCGTTGATCCGGACGAGTCTTGAAGTCGCCGAGATGGTGAAGTATGTGGACAATGTGTTTCACGCGCTGAAGATCACGTATGCGAATGAGATCGGGAGCCTGTGTCGTTCGCTCGGGGTGGACGGCCGGGAGGTGATGGGCATTTTTTGCCAGGATAAAAAACTGAACATTTCCCCCGCGTATCTGCGGCCGGGATTTGCCTTTGGAGGATCATGTCTGCCCAAGGATCTGCGGGCGCTCGAAAGTCTGGCCCGCCGGCAGGAAGTGGCGGTGCCGCTGCTCAACGCCATCGCGGTGAGCAATGCGCAACAGATTCAGAACGCGCGGCGGATCATTGAAGGCCATGGCCGGAAGAAAGTCGGCATCCTGGGCTTCGCCTTCAAAGCGGGCACGGACGATTTGCGGGAGTCGCCGATCGTGACCCTGGCCGAGCAGCTTCTGGGCGCGGGGTACGATTTGCGATTGCATGACCCGTGTGTGTCGGTGGCCCGTCTGGTGGGATCGAACCAGCGTTATCTGTCCGAACGGATCCGGCCGCTTTCCCAGTTGGTGGTGGATTCGGTCGAGGCCCTGCTGGCGCACAGCGACCTGATTGTGATTGGCAACCAGAGCCCCGAATTTGATTTTCCGCTGGCGCATTTGCCGGCGGATTGCCTCGTGCTGGACCTGACCGCCCGGACGAAACCGCTCGCCACGCTGGCGCGCTACGAACGGCTGTGACGACCGGCGATGCTGCCTGTGCCGGTGCGGGGGAAAACCGGGGAATGACCCCGGCGAAATCGGATCCGTCCGGATGGATTTGGCGTTTTCGGCCGCTCGCTCGAATGGCGCTCGGTCCCGGGGGAGCGCCGGCGACCGGGCGCCCTTGGATCCGTCGTGGGCTGTGGGTGCTTTCGTTGGCTCATTTCCTGACCGTGGTTGCCGGTCTGCTCTGGATGCGGGCCATGGGGGAGCAACATTGGTTCACCGCGACGCTGCTGTTTGTGTTGCCGTTTTACTGGGTCCTGCCTTTGGTGTGCCTGACTCCGTTGTCACTGCGGTACTGCCGGTGGGCGTGTGGCTGGCACCTGGCTGCCGTGGCTTTTGAGCTGCTGTTTTTTCTGCCGTCGCGGCCGACGCTGTCCCCAGGTTCGGGCGGAACGAGTTTTCGCCTGGTCGACAACAATCTCGGACAACGGCGCATGGGAACGTTGTTCGCCCTGGTGCGGGAGGCGCAGCCGGACATCGTGGTCCTGCAGGAGGTTTCGCCGGAATTCGGCTCGACCCTGCAGCGCGACGGCCGGCTGGGACAGTACTTCGCGCAGCACAACGAATTTGTGCTCGCCAGCCGGTTTCCCATTGTCCGCTCGGGTCTGGTAGATCAGCCGAAGTTCAAGGGCATCCCGGTGGCGGCGTGGTTTGAACTCGATCAAGCCGGCCAGCCGCTGGTCATCTACAACGTGCATCTGCCGACGCCCCGGTCTGATTTCTATCTGCTGCGGGGGAATGGGTTCTTCAAGGGCTGGCTCCGTGGTGGCGGGATTTATTCGTCGCGCGTCCGGCAG
>JAYTHD010000182.1:0-17627 GCA_043732975.1 Verrucomicrobiota bacterium | reverse complement strand
GCTGTCGGATTCGAAGGCGGGTTTTATCCGGCTCCTGGTTTCGGCCAGCGACGGGAGCGCGTCGAACCTCGGTCCATAGTCGAACATTCCTCCGTTGGGTTTCCCGGGTGTGCCGCTTGCGCGGTGGGTGGCCTCGGAGGACGGTTTCCCGGTGATTTCCCGCAGTTCGGTTGATTCATTGCGATTGGCGAATTGGGCGCTCGGCGTGCTTTTCTGCGGGCTCCTGCTCGGAATGGGTTGTGGCGCCAAAATGCCGGATGCCCGCCCGGCCGCGACCAATTCCGCCAGCCTGAAACCTCTGCCCGAAGTGGCACCCACGGACTCGTCGATTCCCGAGTACCTGCCGCAGATCGCCGCCCATGATGGTTATGTCGGCTCGTCCTCCTGTCGGGCGTGCCACGCCGAGGAACATGCCTCCTGGTATCGCAGCTTTCATCGCAGCATGACGCAGTTCCCGACGCCGGATTCGGTGAAGGCGAATTTCAATCACGTGACGCTGACCAATGAAGAGACGCGCTTCATTTTGCTGCACGACGCCGACCGCTTTGGAGTGCGGGTGGAAAAAATCACGCCACCCAATCCCGGCGAGGCGCCGACTGAACCCGTCCAAATCGTCCTCGGACTGGTGACGGGCTCGCATCACATGCAGGTGTTCTGGTTGCCCAATGGGTCGGGGAATTGTCAGGTGGGTTTCCCCTTCACCTGGCTGATACCCGAGCAGCGGTGGGTGCCGCGCACGATGACTTTTTTGCGTCCGCCGGACGCCAGTCATCGGCAGGAAGTCTGGAATGCCGTCTGCATCCGCTGTCACGCCACCGGGATGGAACCTCATTTTCGTCCCTCCCAGGGCCGGATTGCCACGCAGGTGGCGGAGTTGGGCATCGCCTGCGAGGCCTGTCACGGCCCGGCGAAACAGCACGTCGATTTTGCCAACTCCCAGGTGCAACGCCGCCGTGCGGAGCTCGCGGCGGTGACCAACTGGCAAATCATTCAACCACTCAAGCTTTCGCCCGAACGGGGTTCACAAATCTGCGGGTCCTGTCACTCGATGAAATGGTTGAATCCGCAGCAGCATTGGTTTGATCAAGGATTCAGCTATCGACCGGGCGACGATTTGGAGGCCACCACGCCGGTCATCCGGCAGAACATGCCCCAAGCGCCCGGTGCGTTGGTGGAGTATCTCCAGGCCAATCCGGACGTGATGAACGATTTTTTCTGGAGTGACGGCATGATCCGGGTCAGCGGCCGGGAGTACAACGGTCTGATTGAATCCCCGTGTTATCGCGGCGGAAAATTCACCTGCTTTTCCTGTCATTCGATGCACCAGAGCGCACCCGACGATCAATTGGCGGCGGGAAGATCCGATGCCCGGGCCTGCACGCAGTGCCATGCCAAATACGATGAGCCGTCGGCGCGAAGCCGGCACACCCACCATGCGGCCAATTCCAGTGGCAGCGATTGCTACAACTGCCACCTGCCGCACACAACCTATGGCGTGCTTTCGGCGATTCGCAGTCACACGGTGAGCAATCCGCGGGTCGCCGACCAACTGGCCACCGGCCGGCCCAATGCCTGCAATCTGTGTCACCTGGATCAAACCCTGGCGTGGACGACGGGATGGCTGCGCGATTGGTATCGGCAGCCGCTGCCGGCCCTGTTGCCGAGCCAGTCCAGCGTGGCGGAAGGCGTCCGGCTCGCCCTCGCCGGTGATGCCGGGCAACGCGTATTGCTGGCGTGGCATTTCGGCTGGGAACCGGCGCTGGCAGTTTCGGGACGCGAGTGGACCCTCCCCGTGCTCGGTGAGTTGATGGACGATCCCTACGCCGCGGTGCGGTGTGTCGCGGAGCGATCCTTGCGGGGGCAGCAGACAAAGTCGATGCCCGGCTATGATTTTACGCTGGAGCCACGCACCGAATCCCTGGCGGCGGTGGGGATCTGGAGCCTGGTGGGAACCTCCCCGGCGGACGCCGTCCCGGAGCGATCCGCACGAACGGGAATCCGCTTGGCCGAGCCGGCGGAAACCCGTCAATTCCTGCAATCCGTGAAATCACAGCGGGTCGAACGCCCATTGCGCTTGCGGGAATGACCGGGAAACGGCAGGGGCGGCCCGCCGATTGGGAAATCCGGCCGCCCGCGGATATCGTACGTACAGGTACTATTAGGTTGCTGAAGATCGGGTTGAGGTCATGGTTGAGGAAAGGTTGACCGGGGAACCGGCACCGAATTTTGCGGTCATGAGTACAATTATCATTGCGCCCCCGCCGGCGAAGTCCGCTGGCCCGCCGATCCAGAAGGAGACGACGGCCGGAAATTATTTCGTTGCGAATTACCCACCGTTCGCCTTTTGGAAGGAGGAGGCCATCCCTGAATTTCTCGCGGCGCTGGAGCGGCCGCCGGTTCCGGGCACGCCGCTGGGGCTTTACACGCACATTCCGTTTTGCCGCAAGCGCTGCCATTTTTGTTACTTCCGTGTTTATACGGACAAGAATGCCGACGATATCCGCGGCTATATCGATGCGTTGTTGCAGGATCTCGCCGCGTACGTCCACAAGCCGGTGATCGGTGCGCGCCGGCCCCGGTTCATTTATTTCGGCGGTGGGACTCCGAGCTACCTGTCACCGGATCAACTCAAGTTTTTGACCGACGGGATGAAACGCCTCCTGCCTTGGGAGGAAGCGGAGGAAGTAACCTTTGAAGCCGAACCGGGCACGCTGACGGATCACAAACTGCGGGCGATCCGGGAATTGGGCGTGACGCGACTGAGCCTGGGCATTGAACATTTCGACGACCACATCCTGGAGGTCAACGGACGGGCGCATCGGTCCAAGGAAATCCTCCGTGCGTACGGTTATGCCCGCGAGATCGGGTTTCCCCAGATCAATATCGATTTGATCGCCGGCATGGTGGAGGAGACCGAGGAAAAGTGGCGGGAGACGGTCGCCAAAGCGGTCGCCCTGCGGCCCGATTCCGTGACCATCTACCAGATGGAAGTGCCGTACAATACGGGGATTTACCGGGAGATGAAAGCGGCGGGCAAATTGGTCGCTCCGGTCGCGGATTGGGAAACCAAGCGGCGTTGGGTGGACTACGCCTACCGGGAGTTTGAGCAACTGGGTTACACGGTGACCAGTGCCACGACCGTGGTGCGCGATCCGGCGAAGGTGAAGTTCCTGTATCGGGACGGGCTTTTTTCGGGCGCCGACATCCTGTCCGTCGGCGTGGCCAGCTTTGGGCATTTGAACGGGGTGCACTATCAGAATCACCATGATTTCCAGCCTTACGTGGAGGCCATCGCTGCGGGCCGGTGGCCGGTGCATCGGGCTTTGACGCCCGCTGCGGACGAGCGGTACCGGCGGGAATTCATGCTGCAATTGAAGTTGGGTTGTGTGCGGATCCAGCCCTTCACCGATAAATTCGGAATCGCGCCACAGGTGGCTTTTGCCGAGCCGCTGGCCGAGCTTCGCCGCCGCGGTTTTCTGGAGATGGACGATGCCCGCATCGGATTGAGCCGGGCGGGACTCCTGCAGGTCGATATCCTGCTCCAGGAGTTTTTCAAGCCGGAACACCGGACGGGACGCTACGCTTGAAGAGTGAATTTCCTCCCGAAGTTCCGCCGGTGGTGTCCGCCCCGGCGGTGACTTCCCAGCTGATGCTGGCGCCGCTGCGCGGGGTTTACGCCATCGCCGGACGACGCCTGCCCCACTGGGAGGCGTTGTCGCCTGGGGCACTCCCGGAGCCGCAACGCACGCTGTTGGTCCATCAGCGGGACATGACCCGCACTCTGGAGCAGTTCCATCGGGGGCCCATTCACTTGCGGGTTTTTGCCAATCGGCACGACGCAGACAGTTACTGGCGCGAGTCGGCGCTCGAGCTCGATGACTCGGGGCTGGCGGTGGAATATGGTGCGATCCAGATCTTTCTTGATCGCTTTGCCGAGCCGTGGCGATCGCAGATTCTGGGGGAACACCTGCCGCTGGGCCGCATTCTCAACGAATCGGGAATGCACTACACGAGTTGTCCAAGTGCCTATTTTTGCTGCACCCCCGACGCGTTCATCCGCACCGCGTTGCGTCTGGATCCCGAGCGTCCCATGGTGCTGTACGGCCGGCAAAACACGCTGACGAGATCAGATGGCCGCCCCTTGGCCGAGATAGTCGAAATCCTGCCGCCCGGGTGACGACTTCCCCACTTTCGGAGCGGCCCGGTGTCCCTTACGGTGGCGAGTCATGTCAATCGACGCTGCACTGGCACCTGTGGCCCGGAAGATCAACCTGCGACGTCCCGACGTCATGGAAGAAGTCGCGGCGCAGGTGGTGACTCATTATCGCAGTGAACTGGTCGAGCGCCTCCGCGCCCGGGGCGGCCAGGTGGCTCACGGTGGGCTCACGATCAAGCTGGCGAAGGAATTCGGCTTCTGTTACGGCGTGGAGCGCGCCATTGATCTGGCCTACGCGGCCCGCAAGGTTTTCCCGCCGCCGACCCGGATCTTTTTGCTGGGCGAAATCATCCACAATCCGGAGGTGAACGACCAGATCCGCAATCTCGGCATCGTGAGCATTCCGCCCAAGCCGACGGATGAGGATCTGACGGCCTTGAATCTGTCGCCGGAAGACGTGGCCATCGTGCCCGCCTTTGGCACGGAAGTGGGCACGCGGCGCAAGTTGGAGGCCTTGGGAGTGCAGTTGGTCGACACGACCTGTGGGGACGTGATGAGCGTCTGGAAGCGGGTCCGGCAATATTCGAAGGAAAGCGTCACCAGCATCATTCACGGCAAGGCGCGTCACGAGGAGACCAAGGCCACCACCAGCCAGGCGACCGCCTACGGAATTGGCCATTATCTGGTCGTGTTCGATCTCCAGGAGACCGATTACGTGTGCGATTACCTGGTCCACGGCGGCGATCGGGAGGCCTTTTTGGCGAAGTTCAAGGGGGCGTACAGTCCGGGCTTTGATCCGGATCTGCATCTGACGGCGATCGGCGTGGCGAACCAGACGACCATGTTGCGGGGCGAAACCGAGGAAGTGCAGCGTCGTTTCAAGGCAGCGATCGCCAAGCGTCACGGAGCGGAGCAGGCCCCGGCACATTTCCGTTTTTTTGACACCATCTGCGGGGCCACGCAGGACCGGCAGGACGCCCTGCAAAAAATGCTGCGAGAGCCCATGGATCTGTTGATCGTGGTGGGCGGCTACAACTCCTCCAATACCTCGCATCTGGCGGAGATGGGTGAAAAGGTGCTGCCGACCTATTTCATCAAGAATGCCGCCAAAATGGTGTCGGCCCAGCGAATCGAGCACTGGAACCAGCATACTGCGGAGGAGGTGGAAACTCCGGATTGGTATCGGGTGACGGGGCCGGTGACCGTGGGGATCACCGCCGGGGCGAGTTGTCCGAACAATCTGATTGAGGACACCATCAAACGGTTGTTTGAGTTGCGCGGCGCCCAGATCGCGGACGTCTTGAAGGATTGATCGGGAGCGGGGTCCGTTTGTTCGGACGACTTTTCCTATGGGTAATCCGCAATGGAAAATTGCGGAGTAAAATGGTCGGGACGGTGAGATTCGAACTCACGACCTCTTCCACCCCAAGGAAGCGCGCTACCAAGCTACGCTACGTCCCGACCAGTGCCGTGAAGGCGGCGGGACAGTGCGGAAGTGACTCGCCCGGGGCAATAGTTTCTTGCGGCGGAATTGCGGGGAGATATCGACGCGCTGATCTCGTGTCCTCGCGTCGGGATTGATGGCGGCGGGTTGGATCTTTTGCCGGCGAAACGGGAAGCGTGGTGCTGGCGCAGACGAAGTTCGGTGACCGTATTCGGAGCGGGCCGGAGTCCTGGCGGTCGCGGTCGACAGGCTGTTCAACGGACGCTGGATCCCGCGGCAGGGATTCTCTTTCGGCCCCGGCGGCGGCCCATTAACGTTCGGTGTCTCCCGATCCGCTGAATCCAGCGCCCCGTCGATCAGTGGGGTTGACGGGCGGACGAAAGCGAGTGACGGCGGGAGAATCTTGAGTTGGAAAGAAGTTCATCCATGTCGAAATCCGAGACGGCACAGTCCCTGGTTCAGCAACGCATCCGCGCCTTTCTCAAGGAGACCACTGAATTATTAGGCCGGCTTGACGTGGATGCCCTGGCGAAGGCGCGGGAATTGCTTTTGGAATGTCACCATCGGCGGGGGCGGATCTACACCATGGGCAATGGCGGGTCGGCCTCGACGGCCCAGCATTTTGCCTGCGACCTGGCGAAATACGTCATTCCCAATGGCGCGCGTCCCTTTGATGTACGCTGTCTGACGGACAATATCTCGCTCTATACCGCGTGGGCCAACGATGCGGCGCGTGAGGAGGTGTTCGCGAATCAAATGCGCGGCCTGCTCACATCGCGCGACGTGGTTCTGGCCATTTCCGTTCACGGTGGATCCGGCTTCTCCGCGGATCTGGTCCATGCGGTGCGCTTTGCCAGAAACGTCGGCGCGCGGACCCTCGCGTTGGTGGGTTTTGACGGCGGCATTTTGCATCGGGAGTGCGATTGTTCGATTCTGGTGCCGGTTCGATCGACGCCCCAGACCGAGGCGGTTCATCTGGTCATCGAGCACCTGCTCATGGACCTGCTCAAGGCCGACCTCTCCGCAGAGTGCCCGCCATGAGCGTGGAACTGCTTTGTGTCGGTCACGCGGCCTTCGATCTCACGATGTTCCTTCCGGAGTTTCCGCCGGAGGACAGCAAGCTGGAGATTCGCGATATGTTGGAATCCGGCGGTGGTCCGGCCGCCAACGCCGCGTATCTCGCATCGCTCTGGGGATGTTCCACGGCCTTCGCCGGGCTGATCGGCGACGATGCGTTTGGAAAAACAATCCGGGAGGAATTTCAGCGGGTGGGAACGGATATCTCGATGCTGGAATCCCGACCCGGACAGGCGACGCCCTGTTCGGTAATTTGGGTGAGCGGGAGGACTGGAAGCCGGACGATTGTCAATCGCAAGGCGGGGACCGCGGTCTATCAGTTGCCGGTTTCATCGCTCCAGCCGCTGGCGCTCGTGCCACCGAAATGCCTGCTATTTGACGGGCACGAGTTGGTGGCTGCGCGGACGGCGTTGGAACGATTCCCTCACGCGGTATCGGTCTTGGATGCCGGATCCGTCCGTCCCGGAACACTGGAGCTGGCGGGCAAGGTCGACTACGTGATTGCCTCCGAACGGTTCGCCCGCCAACTCCTGGGCGTGGCGAGTCTGGAGACCGAAGTATCACAAATGGGAGCACTGGTGAAATTGGAATCCCTGGGGTCGAAGAACGCGGTCATCACGCTCGGAAAACGAGGGTTGATCGGAAGGGACAACCGCGAATTTCGTCGCCTCGCCGCCTTCCCGGCTCAAACGATTGACACCACGGGTGCGGGCGATGTCTTTCACGGAGCCTTTGCCCACGGAGTGGTCACGGGCCTCGACTATTGGCCGAATCTGCGACGCGCGTCCATGGCCGCGGCGTTGTCGGTGGAGCGGCGGGGTGGTCGTCCGTCCATTCCCCTTCTCTCGGCGGTTGAACAAGCGCTTTCCCATGCTACCTGAGTCGCTGCTTGCTTCCGAATCGTTGTGCGTGGTGGGCAACATCAATCGCGATATCCAGGCGTCGCCCCTGGCGCCCGGTCCCCACGTTTTTCAGGATGGGGAAACGTCGGTGGAGTGGATCCGGGAGACGGTGGGTGGCGGGGGAGCGAACAGCGCTTTTGCCGCGGCGGCACTGGGAGCGCAGGTTTCGTTCGTTTCCAAAATTGGCGCCGACGCCCTGGGGACGCGTCTGGAACGGACGCTGCACCGGCAGGGTATCTCGGCGTTTCTTGCCCGCGATGCCGTTCACCCGACGGGGACATCCCTGGCGCTCTCGTTTCAAAATGGACACCGACATTTTTTCAGCTGCCTGCCGGCCAACGCGGCGCTCCGGTTTGAAGATGTCGATTTGCGGGCCCTTACGGGATGTCGACATCTTCTCCGGGCGGACCTGTGGTTTTCGCCGGCCATGCTTTTCGGAGGCAATGCCGAACTCTTTCGCGTGGCGAAGCAGCAGGGAATGACGATTTCCGTGGATTTGAACTGGGATCCCCAATGGGGCGTGGCCGAAGCTTCCACCGTGCGGCAAAGGAAGCAGGCCGTCCGCGACGTTTTGCCGTGGGTGGATCTGGCCCACGGGAATGTGCGCGAACTGTGTGAATTCGCCGACGCCGAAGCATTGCCGACGGCGCTGCAGCGGATTTCCGATTGGGGCGCCCGGGGCGTGGTGGTTCACCTGGGGACGGAAGGTGCGGGATTCCACCGCGCAGGCCATTGGGAGACAGAGCCTCCCGTGTTGGCGAAATCACCGGTGACCCACACCGGTTCGGGCGATGTGCTCAGCGTGTGCCTGATGCTGCTGGATCACCATTCCGATACTTCAATGTCCGATCGTTTGAAACTGGCGAATACGATTGTCGCGGAATACATGGAGGGGAAGCGTCGGCTGGTCCCGCGGTTGGAAGATTGATCCGGCCGTCGGTCAGTGTCCCTCGGCGATCTTGGAAGCGTTCTCGTAGCGGGTGAACCCTTTGAGAAAGGTAAGGTTCACGTCGCCCGTGGGACCATTCCGCTGCTTGGCGATGAGCAGGTTCACCGCAATGGCGTTGCCTTCGGAATCCGGACCGGGCTGGGCATCCTCGTCGTCGTCGCTGGCGGGTTTGTAGAGCAGGCCCACGAGGTCCGCGTCCTGCTCGATCGCACCCGATTCACGGAGATCGGAGAGCCGGGGCTTGCGATTTTTTTCCTTCTCCATTTCCCGGTTCAGCTGACACAGGACAATGACCGGGACCTTGAGTTCCTTGGCCAGCGACTTCACTCCGGAGGACAGTTCGGCGACTTCTTGCTGACGATTGTCCTGGGCTTTTTTCGACGAACTGTGCAGGAGCTGGAGGTAGTCGATGATGAAGAGTTTGCACCCGTGCTGCTGCCACATCCGACGGGCGCGCGCCCGTAATTGGAGAATGCTGAGACCCGGGGTGTCGTCGATGTGCAGGCCGGCCTTGGCGAGCTTGCTGGCGGCGGCGGTGAGTTTTCGGAAATCCCCCTCGCTCATGAAGCCGTCGCGAATGGCGCGGCCGTTGACCTTGGCCAGCGAACAAAGCAAACGCATGACCAGGGATTCGCTGGTCATTTCCAGACTGAAGACACCGACCGGCTGTTTCTCGTTCACCGCGACATGCTCCGCGATGTTCATGGCCAGCGACGTCTTGCCCATGGAGGGTCGGGCGGCGATGACGATCATCTCGCCTTCGTGCATGCCGCTGGTCATTTTGTCGAGTTCGGTGAAGCCGGTGGCCAGTCCCGTCAGCCCGCCCTGGCGCTGGTGATAGTCCTGGATGAGATCAATCGCCCCGCGAACGAGATCCTTCATCGGACGGATGGTGGAGGTTTCGCGATCCTCGGAGATTTTGAGGATGTCGCGCTCGACCTCATCCAGCAACGTGTCGACTTCCCCCGGTTGTTCGTAGACCCGGGCGACGACCTCGGTGCAGGTGGCGATCATCCGCCGCAGAATGAATTTCTCGCGGACGATTTCGAGGTAGTAACTGAGATTGGCGGCCGACGGCGTGGCGTCCTGAAGCGCGCTCAAATAGGCGATCCCGCCGATGGCGTCGAGTTGGTGCTGGTCCCGGAGGCGCTGACTGAGCGTGATGAGATCAATGGGATCGCGGGCGTCATACATTTTGACGATCGCCTCGTACAGCGTCTGGTGGCGCAGATCGTAAAACATCTCGGCACCCGCCTTGAGTTTATCGACACAGATCCCCAGGGCGTCATTGGGTGCCAGCAGGACACAACCCAACGTGCCCTGTTCGGCTTCGATGGAATGCGGCGGCAGCCGGCCAATCTTGGTCAGATCAACGGCCGACTGTCGTTGGCGCTTGGACTTTTTGAAATCAGGAGCGCCGGGAGTACCGTTGGAATTGTCACTGCCATCGAGCATGGACGCGGCAGTGGAGCAGGATCGTGAGTGGTGACAAACATGGATGCGGGGAAGTTGTTGGCGGTTATTCCCACGTTATTGATCGCCGGCCGGTCAGGCATTTTCTCCAAAGGCATCGCCGAAGATTGACACGCGGCCGGCGTCCGCGAATTCCGAGGGGACGATCGATGTCGGAACCAAGAGACCCTCTTCCGCTGCTGCAAGTGCGCGGCGTTGTCAAAGCGTACGCGCAGCGTCCGGTTCTGCGCGGCGTCTCGTTTTCGGTCGGTCGGGGCGAACGCCTGGCACTCACCGGTCCCTCCGGCTCCGGCAAGACCACGCTGCTGAACTGCCTGGGCGGAGTGGATCGCGTCGACGACGGTGAAATTCGCGTGCAGGGCATGGATTTGACCCGTTTGGATTCAAAAGGCCTGGCCCATCTGCGGCGTCAGGTCCTCGGTACCATTTTTCAATTCTTTCATTTATTGCCCACGCTGAGTGCGGCCGAGAACGTGGAACTGCCCCTCCAGCTCAATGGTGTCCCGGCGGCCGAACGCCAGGAGCGGGTCCGTGCATTGCTGGAACGGGTGGGCGTCCAACATCGGGCCGAGGCCCGGCCGGCCGAGCTTTCCGGGGGCGAAATGCAGCGGGTCGCCATCGCCCGGGCCTTGGTCCATCGGCCGGCCCTGTTGCTGGCCGATGAGCCGACGGGCAATCTGGATTCCGCAAATGGCACCAACATTCTGAACCTGCTGCGCGAATTGACCGATGAAACCGGTACCGCCTTGATCCTGGTCACACACAGCGCGGAGGCGGCGCGCATTTGTCATCAGCGGATTCAGCTGCAGGATGGGCGGGTGGTCTCGGGGTCCAGCTCCGACTAATCCTCTGAAAACCACCGCGGATTCCTTGCCCTGGCTGTTGTGGCGTCGTTTTACCTGGCGGCATTGGCTCGGCGCGCCCGTGGAATCCGCTTCGCTGGTGATGATTCTCGCCCTCGGTGTCGCGGTGTTCTTCGCCGTCCGCCTGGCCAATCGTGCGGCGGTGGCCAATTTTCAGAATTTCACCGACATCCTCACGGCGGAGTCGGATGGCGTGTTGACCGCACCCGCGGGTTCGCTGCCGGAAACATTGCTCCTCGAACTGCGTCAACAGCTTGATCCCGAACCGGTCCACTTGGTGCCGGTACTCGAAACGACCGCCACGCCGCCGCGCGGATTGGATCCGGATTCCATCGGGGATCGCGACACCTACCAACTGGTGGGAGTGGACCTGGTCGGCATTCAGAATCTCGCCGCCCAACGGAACGTTGATCGATCCTGGTTTCGACAAACGAATGTCGTGGCGGCGCAGACTTCGGACCGGGCGGCGCTCGTGCCGGCCTGGCGGGATTCCCGCGCGATTTTTGTCAGCGAACGGCTCGCGCAACGCCGACATCTGATGCTCGATCAGTTGTTACCACTGGTGATCAATGATCGGGTGCTGGAGTTGCGGGTGGCGGGAATCATTCCGACCCGCGCGGATCTGCCACAGCCCCCGGAGAATCTCATCCTCATGGATCTTCCGGCGTTGCAGGCGGCGACCGACCGGACCGGCCGTTTGGATCGGGTGGAATTCGTGTTGGATCCCGGGCCGGATCGACGGGTGCGTTGGGAGGCGATGCGATTGCGACTGGAAAAGGCGGGGGAGGGGCGTTGGCGAATGTCGACCCCGGCGGATCGGCGCGCGGCCGGCGAGCAGATGACCCGGGCCTTTCGGCTCAATCTCACAATCCTGTCGCTGCTGGCGCTGGTGGTGGGATTGTATCTGGTGTTTCAAGCACTGGATGGCGCGGTGGTGCGTCGTCGCGAGGAGATTGCCATTCTGCGTTCGCTGGGAGTGGAGCCGCGCGCGATCCAATTGGCGTGGCTGTGGGAGGCGGCGGCATTGGGATTGTTGGGCGGCGGGCTGGGACTGGTGCTGGGTTGGGTGGGTGCGCAGGGCGCCATGCGCTTGATCGGCCGGACCGTGAACGCGCTGTATTACGCGACTTCGGCCCACCATGCGGCACTGAGTTGGACCGAGTCCGCCCTCGCTTTGAGTGCGGCCGCGGCGACCAGCCTGCTCGCGGGATGGCTGCCCGCCCGGAATGCAGCGGCCACACCGCCGGCTCAGATATTGGTGCGCGGCGGAACCACCTTTGCCGGTCCCGGTTGGTTGCGTCGACCCGGTTGGGCGCTGGCGCTGGTGTTGGCTGCGGTGGCCTTGACGATGGTACCCCCCTGGCGGATGGCGGGCGGAACCCGTGTTCCCTGGGCGGCTTATCTGTCGGCACTTCTGGGCCTGGCGGGAGCGGGGATTCTGGCCGGATTCCTTTTGCAAACCATGGCGCGCTGTTTGCGCGGACTGGGCGGTCGCTGGGTGATCTGGCGACTGGCGATTTCGCAATTAATCGCGCCGTCCGGGCGTCATCGATTGGCCTTGGCCGGTTTGGTGGCGTCCGTGGCCATGACCGCCGGGATGGCCATTTTGGTTCACAGTTTTGACACCACAATGCGGGGATGGATTGAGCGGACGTTTCAGGCTGACCTCTACCTGTCGAGTGATGGTGCCCAGAGCGCCTCGACTCAGAACCGGATTCGTCCCGAAATCTGGCGTCGCATTGCCGGGCTTCCCGCCGTGAAAACGGCCAACGCCGTGCAGGTCGCTGAAATTCAATTGCCAGGTGGATCCACTTTGCTGACGGGTGCCACGCTGTCTTGGTTTCGCGACCACACCCGCACCGCGTGGCTCGTCCGTCCGGCGGACGACGCCGTTTTCGATCCCCAACGCAATGCCCAGCTGTGTCTGGTGAGCGAAGCCTTCACCGCCCGATTCCAGTTGGGCGCCGGCGATGTCGTCGAGGTGCCCACGCCGCAGGGGGCGCAGCGATTACGGATCGTGGGTGTGTATGCGGACTATGGCAATGAACGGGGCAATCTCCCGGTGGAACGGGCCCACTTCGCTCGCTGGTTTGGTGACGAGCAGGCCAGCAGCCTGATCCTCGCGCTCCACCCGGGGCAGAATGCCGAGGCGCTCCGGTCGGAACTCCGGGCGGACCATCCGGGCCTCGCGGTCTATACCAATGCGCATCTACGCCGGGAAGCGCTCCGCATTTTCCGTCAGACTTTTTCCATCACCTATGCTCTCGAATTGATCGGTGTCGTGGTGGCCGTGGCCGGTCTGGGATTCACGCTCTTCTCACTTCTGCTGGAACGGCGCTCGGAACTGACCACCCTGCGCGCGCTGGGCTTCACGACGGGGGAGATGGCGGGTGCCACGGCATGGGAGAGTATCCTGACGGCGGTGGCGGGAGTGGCCGCCGGATTGCTCCTGAGTCTGGGCCTGGGCTGGTTGCTGATCGCGCGGGTGAATCGACAGACCTTTGGCTGGACGCTGGAGACGGATCACCCCTGGACGCAACTGCTCGCGCTGGGGGCATTGGTGGTGGGTGCGGCTGCCCTGGTGGGGTGGTGGGTGGGACTCCGCGGAGCACAACTTCCGGCTGAACAGGAAGAATGAAATCCCCAAACACGTTCGGGAAAAGCATCGCACACGGCGTCGCCGCGCTGATTTTTTGCGCGAGCATCTCGAGCTTGGGTGAGGACACCGGTCCCGGCGGCTTCGCGATTCCACAAAGCGGTGCCTATTTTGTCTTTCCGCGAGACCACGGGAATCATCCGGAATTCAAGCTCGAATGGTGGTACGTCACGGGGCATCTGTTCGCGACCACGCCGGAAACGCAGGCGGCCACCGATCGTTCCGGGCGGCGATTCGGTTTCCAGGCAACGTTCTTTCGAAGGGCAGCGCCGCGTTCAACGGTACCGGCGGTGGGATCCACGAATTTTGCCAGCGACCAATTGTTCCTGGCCCACATGGCGTTGCTCGACACCCAATCGGGTCGATTCATTTACGAGGAGCGTCTGAATCGCAATGGCTGGGATGCGCAGAGTGCGACGGAAACCCTCGACGTGCGGAATGGGAACTGGTCGCTGAAACGGGTCGACGAGCCGTCGTCCCGAATGCAATTGCAGGGCAGCATTCGCGCCGACGCCCGGCTTCAATTGGAGCTGACGCCGGTCAAGCCGCTGGTAGTTTTTGGCACCAACGGCGTCTCGCGCAAAGGCGCCGAGGTCAGTGCGGCGAGCCATTACCTGACCTATTCCCGGCTCGCCACCCGGGGCACGCTGAGGCTGGGCCCGGAGGCGTTCACGGTCGCGGGGGAATCCTGGATGGATCACGAATTCAGCTCGAGTCAGCTGGGTGCGGGGCAGGTCGGGTGGGATTGGGCGTGTGTGCAATTGAACGACGGCCGGGAAATCATGGTGTACCGCTTGCGGCAGCGGGACGGTGGCATCGATCCGTTCAGCACCCTCGCGTGGGTGGATCGCGCCGGGGCCGTCCGCCATTGGCCGGCCAGCGCCGTGGGTTGGGAAGTGCTCACGCGTTGGGTCAGTCCGCGAACCCAGGCGGTTTATCCCAGTCGGATTCGCCTCACCGCTCCGGCTTCCGCCTCCGGTTCCGCTACGCCCTTCATCCTGGAGCCACTCAATGTGGATCAGGAACTGGTGGGTGGCCTGGGCGGGATCCCCTATTGGGAAGGGGCCTGCCGGGTGAGGGACGCGACGGGAGCCGAGGTGGGGCAGGCGTTTCTGGAACTGACCGGGTACGCGGGCCATTTGCGACAGACCTTGGAAGAATAGGACAAGGCGCGAGGTGAATCACCCGTCCCGCCCACCCGAACGACCCCAAAAAACAGCCCAATCGTTTTTTAGGAGAATCAACAATCAATGTTTGACCCCATTTGCCTCAGATTCTGCAGCCCTGACAGCCCGAAAATTTTGACCACTTCAAGTTGCCCATCCGGTGGGGTGGTGGTTAATTGCTTGCGCTCCCTTTAAAATGTACTGCAGTCAAATCGTCGATGTCTGGATGCTCGCGCCTGCCCGATTGTCTACGGGTGTGCGGCCAGCCGGGGGCAACGACCAATCGGAATGATCGGAACTAACATGAAAAATATTACATTCAACGCCATCCTGCTCACGCTTCTAGCCACTGGTTGGAGTGTGAAGGGTGAAGTTTACCAGGAATCGGGCGGAGTCGTGGTCATCGACGCGGTTCATTACGATTACCACAACTTCGAGTTTACCGATGACGCGATTCCGCATCATTTCCATGTCCAACCAGACGATGATGGTAAGGTCACGCCCGACCATCCGTGGGGTGACACCCCAGTTCAAGAGATCCAGAATTCCCGCAGCGGACATTATCTGCGCATATCACCAGACAGCGGCTCCAACAAAGGAAACTGCCCCACGTGTCCAAACGAGAACGTTGGGTTCGCGCCGTACGCGGAATACAAAGTTAACATCCAGACGGTCGGCACTTATCAGCTCTACCTGCGCCAAGTCGGCTGGGATGGGGGCAGCGATTCGTTTTTCGCGCAGATCCTCGAATTCGCGCCGCCCGGGCCGGGGCCGAATTTTTACCGGTACGCTCCCGATCCCGACAGTGGCGATTTCGCGGCGTTGCGAAACGACCCGAACGATGCCAGCACCGCAGATCAGGGTTGGAGCGGCTACGCCGCGCCCGCGCCGCAAGTCAATGGGGGCGGCGGTGAAGTACCCGCCATCTACAAAATCACCTCGGCGGGTCTCTACACAATCCGACTGAGCCAACGAGAAGACGGCTCCGCCGTGGATGCTATTTGCCTTCAGCTCGCGAGTCTGCCCGCGCCAAGCGGCAATGGCCCGGTAGAGTCGGCCACCTCCACCACGGCGCCGCCTTACGTGCGCGCGGTCAATCCGACACCTGGCCAGCAACAAGTTCCACCGGATAACGGTCTGTCCTTCCAGATCGTCAATGCCGCGAAGAATGTGAATCTTTCGTCGATCACTCTCACGGTCAACGGCGCGAAAGTGGTGCCGAAGACCAAGCAGGAGGGCAAGATCACCTCGGTGACGTACGATGGCCCGCTCTTCCCGTCCGGCGCGCCGGTGAATTGGAGTGTTAGCTATACCGACGACTCCACGCCGCCCAAGACCTTCACGCAGAACTTTCCGTTCACGGTGCTGAAGTTCTTCCCTATCCCAGCAGCTTTCGCCGCGCCGGCCGGCTCGGTGGATACTTCGAAGCCGGGTTTCAAGGTGCGGACGGTTCAAACGGCAGGATTTGGGCGACTACCGCAAAACAGCATAGCACGTGCGGACGCCGCTTTGAACGGCACGCTCATCGATCCAGCCACAAACGCTCCCTATCCAAACGATGCGACGCCTGGGCCCAATGCCGATGGCTCATATGATGAGCTGGCGTTCATTAATTACGACAAAGCTCCGGATACTGGCCACGGCAACTTCCTTCAGCCCAACAAACCGGACGTGCTTTTCCCGGGTTTACCCGGCAGCGGCACCGACGATAACACGGCGTTGGAAGCAATTACGTGGCTGGATTTGCAACCTGGCGTTTATCGCATGGTGGTTAACAGCGATGATAACTTCCGTGTTAGCGTGGGTCAGGATCCCCACGACCAAGCGGGCTTGGTGCTCGGCCAGTACGACGACCCGGGTGGCCGCGGGGCCTCGGATTCGCTGTTCATTTTCGTCGTCGAAAAAGCGGGCTTTTACCCCTTCCGCCTCGTGTGGGAAAACGGCGGCGGTGATTCCAACCTGGAATGGTTCACCCAAAACGTTTTTGGACGCCGTGCGCTGATCAATGATAAAACAGCAGCAGGTTACGTAAAAGCCTATCGCTCCGGCCCGAGCTATCCCTATTCGACGAAATTCACCACCAACCCGTATGGCTTCAGTTTGGACATCAAGGACAATGGCGGAATCGTCGTCAACAAAGACAGCGTCAAAGTGACGCTGGACGGCGTAGCCACCGCACCAACTGTCAGCAAAGCGGGCGCAGTGACGTCGATCAACTACACCAGCCCGACGATTCTGGCATCGGAGTCCACGCACACGATCGGCTTGACCTATAATGACACCGCCACGCCGCCCGTGACGCACACGCAGCCCATCGACTTTACCGTCCAGTCCTACCCGACGATTCCGGCGGATTATGCAGTCGGCGCTCCCGACACCAGCAAGCCGGGCTTCTCCGTCCGGGTCAGTCAGATCGAAAAAGGACAGCCGAACACGATCGCGTTCACCGAGCAGCAATTGGCGGGAATGGTCACCAATACCGTCACGGGCAAACCGTACGACAATATCGCCACGCCCAACGGCAATTCGTTCATCTATACCGAGAGCGGGGTGATCAACTACGACACTACGTCGGATTCGGGAGCAAATGGTAACTTCCCAGACGACGTGCGCATGCCGGGTTTTCCGGGCACAGCGGGCGGCACGGACAACGCCGCTCTTGAGATTCTGACGTTCCTAAATCTGCCAGCCGGGCTCGTTACTATGGGCGTCAATAGCGATGACGGTTTCCGGCTCTCACCGTCGACGGGCGTCGGCGACAGTCGCAACGCGTTGACCCTGGGCGCCTTCGATGGCGGTCGCGGAGCGTCAGACAGCATTTTCACCTTCTACGTTTCGGTGGCGGGAACTTACCCGATGCGTCTCATCTGGGAAAACGGCGGCGGCGGCGCCAATGTTGAATGGTTCTCGGTAAACTCGAATGGCGATAAAATACTGGTGA
>JAYTHD010000181.1:0-14547 GCA_043732975.1 Verrucomicrobiota bacterium | reverse complement strand
CAGGATGTTGAAATCAGGCCGGGTGGCTGCATTGGTCCCAGCAGCAGCTAGGGCCGCACAGAGATGGCCACCGGCGGAGAATCCCAAGGCGCCGATCCGGTGGGCGTCGTATCCCCATTCGGTGGCGCGCGTCCGCATCAGCATTAACGCCTGTTGGGCGTCGGCCAGGGCGGCGGCATGATCCGGCATTCCCGGGCGCTTGGGAACCCGGTATTTAAGCAGTCCGGCAGTGATGCCCTGGGAGTTCAACCAATCGCAGACCTCGGTGCCTTCCAAATCCCAAGCGAGAATATGATAGCCGCCCCCGGGGAAAACCAGGACTGCGGTATCGCGCACCGCTGCCGGGGTTCCCAGCTTGGGTCGGAAAATGCTCAACGTGGGCTGGGTGACGTTTCCCAGACGGATGACGCGTCGACCGGCAATCAGGTTTTCGGTGGGTTTGGTCAGATCGCTCTCGGCGCCGTAAGGATTGGGCACCGGATCCCCCGGCGCCGTGGCGCTGGTCCACAGGGGAAAGACAGTCGTTGGTTCAGCCGCCTGAGTGCAGGACAGGGACAAAGCAAGGGCGAGGGCCAGAACGGTCGCGACACGGTGGAGAGGCATGTGGGAAAATGTGGGCCGATGGGGAGGTCCGCAACTGATGTGACCGGCCGGGTGTCTGCAGATGATCGCGGCCGACTTCACGCTTTTTCGAACGTGGAATTCATCGGGCCCAGTTCCCGGGTCAGCTGGGCGAACTGGGTCGGACTCACTTTTTCGGCGCGTTCAGTCAGGGAGATGTTCGTATTCGCAAACGCGACGGTGAGCTGCTCCACCGACCAGGCCTGCTTGAGCAGTTTGAACATCATCTTGCGGCGCTGACTAAAGGCGAGTTTGACCAGACGGGTGTAGCGGGCGGTCGACTCCCGGGGAATCAGGTCGGCGGAGCGGCGGTGCAACGTGACGCAGGCGGAATCCACATCCGGGGCGGGAAAGAAGCAGTCGCGCGGAATCTTAAACCACCCGGCGGGCGCATAGGCCTGAGCCAGCAAGAGTGTCAGGATCCCGTAGTCGGCAGTGTCCGGCGCCGCGAGGATGCGCCGGATCACCTCCAGTTGCAGCGTCACGGTGAGTCGAAGCGGGGGGGCCGCCGAGAGCGCGAGCTCCACCAAAATCGGAGAGCCGACGGAGTAGGGGAGGTTCGCCACCAGCTTCCAGCCGGCCCAGTCGCGGTCTCCGGCCCGCAAGACTTCGAGTGCATCGGCGTGTTGAAGGGTCAGGCGATCTTCGATGCGAAAGCGGTCCTGCAGCAGGGGAATGAGGCGCGCGTCCTTTTCAATCGCCAGCACCTCGCCGACGCCCGCGCCAAGGATTTCCTGCGTTAACGGGCCGAGTCCAGGGCCGATCTCCAGGACGCGATCATCCGGGGTCAGTTCCGCGGCAGCGACGATCCGGCGGAGTTGATTGCCGTCGTGCAGAAAATTCTGTCCGAGGGATTTGGTCAACCGGAGCCCGTGGGCATCCAGCACCCGGCGCATGTCGCTCAGTGAGTTCAGGATTGAAACCCCGAAGGAAGGTTTACTTGTTGTCTTCCGCCTGACCGCGCTCGAGTCGCCGTTTGTAGGCCAGGATGCCGTCCGTGATGGCCCGTGCGTAGCGGTTGCGGCCGCTGGCGGAATCGATGAGGGCGACGTCGCGTTCGTTGGTCAGGTAACCGCCTTCCACCAGGACCCCGGGCATGTCCAGCAGTGTCAGTTCCTTGAATCGCGCCCGGCGCACGCCCCGGTCAGGGAGATCCATCTGCTCCACCACGGCAGCGTGAATCAGGTAGGCCAGATTGATGTTCTCGCGGTCGGTCTTGTTCCCGCGGGCCCAAGGCCCGCCCTGCTTGTTGGAGTCATTGCTGGAAGAACACCCGGAGGGGGTCAGACAATACGTTTCGACGCCGCTGACGGCCGCCGGGTTGCTGCCGGAGAAGCCGTTGAAATGGACGCTGACAAACAGGTCGGCGCGGGCGAGATTGGCTTTTTCGGCCCGCTCTTCGAGGTCCACCCGCAAATCCTCCTCACGGATCATGACCACCTTGAGTCCCGCCTTCTCCAAGAGGGTGCGGATCGTCCGCGCGAGGGCCAGCGTGTAGGTCTTCTCTTTTTTGGGTCCGGCCAGATTGCCGGGATCGTTGCCACCGTGGCCGGCGCCCAGGGCCACGACCCGGATCGGCCGGCCAGGGGGACGCTTGGGCGGTTTGACCAACGGCGTCAGCACCGTGTCCAGATCACGAGTCGAGACGAGCCATTGGGATCCGTTTTTTCGCAACGGAAAGGAAAGCCGGACTTCGGCACCATCGAAATCCATGCGCGTCGCATCCTGTCTGAATTCGATGCGAATGCCTTCGTTGGTGGCCAGCAGCGTCCGGGCCGTGTAATTGGGCCGCAGGACGAGTTGATGGGTGCGGGCCCACGGACTGATATCCACATAGTTGGGCGACACTTCCTTCGCGACCGCGAGGCCGCCAAGTGTCAGCCAGGCGAGTACCCACCGCACTGAAAACATGTCGGGCGCCACAGTGAAGGCGCGAGCGAGGATGAGCCAAAGGGAAAGGCCAAAAAAGCGGCAAGTGAGAGGAGGCACGGAGGTCAGGGAGGGGTCGCCTGGCGGGCGAACGCCCGGCGGGATCAGGACCCCAATCCGGCGGCCTCGCGATACGCCTTGAGGAACTTCACCCACTGACTCTGCTGGGTGAAATCCAACGACGCGTAGAGAGGGGAAATCGGTTTGGCAACCGGGAAGTAAATGCTGACCCCGTGGCAGCTGTCGTGATGTTTACCCTTGGCTCCATTGGCGACGATGAATCCGGAAGCATGGACCGCCTTGGTGAACGCGGCGGCGGCCGCCTTGAGCTTCGCGTCCTTGCTGTGAACTCCGATTTTCGCAGCGAAATCGAGTAAATCCACGTACTCCGGTGTGTCGAAGCCCTGGGTGGCATTGCGCGCCCGGATGATGCCCAGGGTCTTGGCGGCTTCGCCGACGGCGGCCGTGAGGACCTTGCAGAAATCATCCAGCGCGTGGACGACGGGCGGGAGCTTGGTCAGATTGAGGGCACTTTGAGTGACGGCATCCGTCGGTTTGTAGCTCGCGACGTAGGCTTCGACGCAATGGCGGGCGAAATCTTCGGCGGAGGGAATCTGGGGGCCACCCAGGACCTTGAATGCCTGATCGTAGGGCCAGCCATCCCCGGGCTCAATTTCCTCGGAACCCACCATTATCCCGACGGCGTCACGCAATTGATATGCGACTTCCAGCATGTTCATCAGACACGCGTCCATGGCCAACAGATCGATCCGACGCCCCAGTTTGGCCGCCGTGGCGGTCATGACGTTTTTCAGTTCGATGTTGTCGAGGAAATCCATCGCCTGATCGTCAAAGGCAATGGCCCGATCCCGGACGCCCCGCGTGATGCTGGACGCGAAAAAGGTCTGCTGGCTGCGGCGGCCGAGTGCGCGGAGGTGGCCCGCCCGGGGGCCGAAGATGCCTTTACGGGCGATCTTGGCCCCCAGCTTGTTCACCGCCCGATAGACGTTCGTATCGTCCCAGCCGGCACCGTGGTTCCATAGAATGATGCAGGTCTTTTCCGCGGGATAGGTGGTGACTCCCCATTCCAGAAAACTGGAGAGGACCTTGGAGTCCCCCATGTTGGTTTCACCCAGATTCGAGAGGGCATCGGCATCGATCAACGTGCCTTTGCGCAGGTAGAATCGGCGCGTGCCGCCGCCGCCGGAGGGGTCGTATTGGGCCAGCAGATTCAGGCCGGCCCGGGATCCGATGCGCTTCATTTCCCCAAGGTCCGTCTTGCCATAGGGACTCAGATTGTTGTCGCCGGAAACGTACGCGAGGACGGTCCAATGCGCCGGCTTGATCGGGGGGGCACCCGGGGGCGCGGCGGTCGCGGGCGGCGGCGGCAGTGGCGGTCGCGGCGTCACATTCGGAGGCATAGACTTCTTTATTCCCCAGCGGTTCCCAAGGCGGAAACGGCGGCCAGTCGAACGGCCCGCACGAGCAAGCCAAGCGGTGAAGCCCGGCGTACCCAACACTAGTGATGTCCGTGCCTGTAGGATATAGCGGGACTTCGGGCAAATAAGTCGGCACTGAACTTTGTTCCGGGATCAACGTGAGTCGGTGGCGGTTGACCCGCCGCCCGGGGGGGGGTTCCGGCGCACCGGCAACCGGCGAGGCCGATACACCCGTGCCGGAAGGGAAAATTCTAAAAGTTTATTGGGTGCACCGGGGCGGCCTTCTAGAGTTCTCCATGCATAATTCGGGAGAAAACGAACCTTCCAATGGCAGGCTGCTGCTGGGACTTCAGGTTTCCGTGGGTGTATGTGTGGTCTGTCTGGCAGGACTTTTCCTGAAGGGCCGCAACTGGGCCAGGGAAGCCTCCTTGGCGCCGCTGCTGGCCCAGGAGGTTCAGCGGAACGAGTTGGCCCTCCGCAGCATGATCTTCGAAGCCTACCAATGGAACCAATCCCACTCCAATCCCGAGTTGGGAGAGCTTTTCCGCCGGATCAATCTCAAAGTGCAGGTGCAGCCAACCGCCTCCAATTCCGTGGCACCCGCGCTTCATCCCAAGCCCGCCACCCGCTGAAAGCTATCACGATGGAATCGACAACTCTCCCCCCCGCCGCCCCGGTTCCTCCCGACCTCCGCCCGGAACTCCTGGACCTGCGAAATCAAATCAATGGAATGCTGCGCGCCCTGCTGCTCCTGATCACCCTGCTGGCCGGAGCCCTGGTGCTGGAGCTTTGGCAATGCTGGGCCCTGCGACCCCAGGCCCAGCAAGCCGCACAGATGCGGGCGGCGCTCCAGCAGATTTCGGCGACGGCGGAAGAATTCAGTCGGGCGGCGGCCCGTTATCCTGAATTGGTGGCCATTGGTAAAAAGTACGGGGTTGAGCCCGCCAGTCCGTCCGGGACGCCCGCACCCAAGGTACCCGGCAACCGTCCTTGAGCTGTTTTCTCCAGGCATTGGTCTGGCCCCCATCGCGACGTCGTTGCCAGCGATCGCCGACGGACTCGCTGCGGTCTCTGCTTCGGTCGTTGTTGGTCAAGGGCGGATTTTGGGTTGGGCTCTTGCCCGCTCTCGTCCTGCGGCTTGCCGCCGCGCCGCTCCCGGTTTCGCCGGGTTTTTCCCTTCCCACGGTCGATCTGGCAGGCGAGCCCGAACGGGTCGTCGTCGTGGATCGGGAAATCGGCCATTACCTCGGACACCCGACCACGGTCTTGTTGGAGGACGGCCGGACGATGCTGTGTGTTTATCCGCGCGGGCATGGTCGGGGCGCGATTCAATTGCAGCGAAGTCGTGACGGTGGCCGCACTTGGAGCGGCCGGCGGCCGGTCCCTGAGAATTGGGCCACCTCCCTCGAAACGCCGACCCTCCATCGGGTCATCGACGCCGCCGGGCGCCAACGATTGATAGTGTGGTCCGGACTCCATCCGGCGCGGTTGGCGGTTTCGGAGGACAAGGGCGAAACGTGGTCACCATTGCGTGCCGTTGGCGATTGGGGTGGGATCGTGGTCATGGCCAGTGTGGAGGCGGTCCGGGGCAAACCGGGGCATTACCTTGCTTGGTTTCATGACGACGGTAGATACTTCCGTCCGAATGGTATCCTGGAAAAGCCGGTCAGATTCCATCTCTATCAGGTGCGCTCGGAAGACGGCGGGCTGACCTGGGGTACGCCGCGCGAATTGTGGTCCGGGACCGAGGTTCAGCTTTGTGAACCCGGCGTGGTCCGATCCCCTCAAGGCGGTCAATTGGCGTTGCTGCTGCGGGAAAACGCGCGCCGAAAGAACTCCCACGTGATGTTTTCGGATGACGAAGGGGAGACCTGGAGCGCGCCCCGCGAGGTTTCCGGTGCGCTGACGGGAGATCGGCACACGGCCCGCTACACGCCGGACGGACGCCTGTTTGTTTCGTTCCGCGACACCGCCCGGGTGACCCCGACGGCCGGGGATTGGGTCGGTTGGGTGGGGACCTACGACGATCTTCGACTCGGCCGGGAGGGTCAATACCGGCTGCGCCTGGCTGACAATACCGACCGTTGGGACTGCGCGTATCCGGGTGTCGAGGTTCTGCCCGATGCGACGATTGTGGCAACGACGTACGGGCATTGGATCACCAATGAACCGCCGTATATCATCAGCGTTCGTTTCAAGCTGGCCGAACTGGACGCCAAGGTCGCGGCGGGAGCGGTTATTCCCGGAGCGCCTCCGGGTGTGGTGGTGGCTCATTCTTTGGCACGGACCCGACAATATCTCGGCTCGCCCAGCCTGTTGGCGCGCCCAGGTGGAGGCCTGCTCGCTAGCCACGACTTCTTTGGACCGGGCAGCAGTTCGGAGGTGATCCACGTCCATGGCTCGGACGACGGCGGGGCCACCTGGCGGAAGCTTTCCGAGACCCGCGGATTCTGGTGTTCACTCTTTGAACATCGCGGCGCCGTCTATTTGCTGGGCTCTGCTCACCAGAACGGTCCGGTGGTGATCCGCCGTTCGACCGACGGCGCTCGCACTTGGACGGAACCGGTTTCGGCCGAGCGAGGTCTGCTCCGCTCTTCCGGGCGTTTTCACGGCGCTCCGACACCGGTCGTGGAACATCGGGGACGACTTTGGCGCGGGATGGAGGACCTGGGCGGAACCGGGGGCTGGGCGGCGTATTTTCGGTCGTTCATGCTGTCGGTGCCCGTCGACGCGGATCTCCTGGTGGCGGCGAATTGGACTTCCAGCACTCCGTTGGCTCGCGATCCGGGATGGTTGGGGGGACGGTTCGGTGGCTGGCTCGAAGGGAATGCGGTGGTCGCTCCCGACGGGGAATTGGTGAATCTGCTGCGGGTCGATTTTCGGGAGACCGACGAAAAGGCGGCCAGAATCCACATGAGTGCCGACGGTACGACTGCGCGGTTTGATCCGACGACGGACCTGTTTTCTTTTCCGGGAGGCTGCAAGAAGTTTGCGGTCCGGGCTGATCCGCAGGGAAGCGGTTATTGGTCCCTGGCCAACTGGATTCCTCCGAGTCAGCGCGGCCAGCCGGTGGAGCGAACGCGCAACACCCTGGCCTTGCTCCACTCCGCCGACTTGGTGACTTGGGAAGTGCGAAGTGTCCTCCTGCACCATCCGGACCGGGAGAAACATGGATTCCAGTACGCGGACTTCCAGATCGTGGGCGATGACTTGCTCGGGTTGGTGCGCACTGCCTTCGCCGACGAGGGTGGCGGCGCACCGCAGGCTCACGACGCGAACTTCATCACCTTTCATCGGTGGTCGAATTTCCGGAGCCTGACCCGAAATGAGGATGTGGCGGCCGGGTTGTCGCCCCGGCGCGGCGAGTTTCCGGATCGTCAAGGAAAGGCAGTTTTTCCGGGACCATGAGCATTCGGCGGACCTTTTCGCCTTCACCTCCTCGCGGCAAAAAAGAAAAACGCGTCCGGCCAGAGCGGCGCGGACGCGTCGGATAGGTAAGCGATGGCAGGGTGTCCGCGGGCCATCGTCCCGCCGGGGATTCTTCGCCTGGGCGAATTACTTCCCGCCTTGGTCGATCCAGGCGCGGACCAATCCGACCTCTTCGGCCGTCAACGGCTTGGGTGCCGGTCCGCGACCCCCGGGACCTCCCGGTCCGCCGCCACCCGGTCCGCCCGGACCACCGGGGCCCCCGGGTCCTCCGGGACCCGCCGGTCGGGCGCCGGGACGCGCGCCTTCCGGGCGCTTGCCATCACCGCCACCACCCGGACCGCCTGGGCCTCCGGGAGGTCCCTTGCGCTTGGGCGGCATGGCGGATTCCTCATCGATTCCGGAGACCGCCAGCACCAGCAAACTGTCCTTGCTCTTGCCCGCGGTAAAAAGCTTGCCGTTTTCGCCCCCTTTGAGGACGGCGGCGAGACTGTCCAAGCGCAATTCCGCCTTCTGCCGCTTTTCGCCGTGGCAGTTGAAACACGAGGCCTCAAAGAGCGGCCTGATGTCCTTTTCGTAGGTGAGGCCCTTTTTGGTGGAGGGTGCCGGGAGTTTGCTCAGGTCGGGAGCGGCGACCAGTGACACGGTGGCCATGCCGAGACTGGCAAGGTGAAGAAGACTTCGACGGGTCGAATTCATAATCGTTTTAGATAGACGAGGCAGTAGACTCGCTGGCCGCCTGGCGGTTACCAATAAAAGCAGGTTCCGAAGGATTGTCGGCGGGTGCGGCGCACGGATTGAGTTCGGGCTGCTGAAGTCCTTTCCGTGCGCTCCGAACCCGCCAAGCTCCCCGGCCTTGGGAATGAGCAATCCTGTCTCCGCCTCCGTCGAAAAACCGGCCACACCGCCGGAGAATGTCTGGGTCAGCCTGATCTGCAATGTCGTGTTGCCCGGCTTTTTGCTGGGCCGCATCAGTCAGCCAGAACGTCTGGGACCGACCTGGGGGCTCGTCGTCGGCCTGTCCATCCCCATCGGCTACGGCCTCTGGGACTTTTTTCATCGGCGGCAGGTCAATCTGCTGTCGATCCTCGGATTCGTCAGCGTCCTGTTGACCGGGGTTCTGGGTTTGCTGAAGACCGACCCGTTCTGGTTTGCGGTGAAAGCCGGGGCCTTTTCCGCCTTGATGGGGTTGGCGATTCCGTTGACGCTGAAAACTCGAAAGCCACTGGTCAAACTGCTCTTGTACAACGACCAGATCATCGACATTCCACGGGTCGAGACGGCGCTTGCGGGGCGCCACGCCCAGCCGCAATTCGAGGCCGTATTGAAGCGGGTTTCGTGGATTCTGGCGATCTCCTTCATTGTCAGCGGGGTGGTGAATTTCGCGATGGCCCGGTGGCTTGTGAAGGCCGTTTCGGGAACCGCCGAGTTCAACGATCAGGTCGGCAAACTGCATTTGATCGAATGGCCGGTGATCACCATCCCCTTTGTCGGGGTGATGATGTGGTGCCTGTTCGGCATCTTCTTCAAATCCATTACCGCGCTCACGGGCCTGACCCAGGATGAATTCATGCGCCAGCCGCCGCCGAAGGAAAAGAATCCGCAGCCGTGGAACCGGTAGCCGGCGGCGAGGAAGTGGTGGCGGTGCTGACCGACTATTTATACGAGTTCGTGCTCGAAGGGTCGCTCGCTACTTTTCCCTCAGGTCCACTTCACCGAGCCATTCGGCGTCGGGCGGGTTCGCTCGAAGATTCTCGATTCGTTGGAGATAGAATGCGCTTGGGCCGTCGCCGGCCCCGCCTTCGCGCTGCTCGGCTAATCGCTACGCCGGCACACAGCGGCGATGGCTTCTTCGTAATAGCCGTTGAGCAGTTTCACCAAATCCGCGGGATGCTTCCGCTGCGCCACCTTGGAGAATCCCGCGATGTCGGTGAACATCAGTCTGACTTCGCGCATTTCGCCGCCGGGCCGCAGCGCTTCGGGATGTTGCAGGATCGGGTTCACCCGGCTGGGCGAAAGGTGCTTCCCGATGGACTGCCGCAGCAACTGCCGTTCGAGGTGCGAACGATAACCATTGTAAACCACGGTCCAGAAAACGCCCGAGCCCAAGGGCACCAGCAGGGCCGCCCAGGGAAACCAGACGTGCTCGGTACGGGCGATGACGAAGGCCGCGACCACCAGCACGGTCCCGGCAGCGGCACCAGCCAGCGCCGCGAGCAACGGTGACCGGCGGGACAACCCCGCCGCCCTTGGCGACCACCGCACCGGCGATCACCGAATCCGCCAACAATAGGCACAGACCGTAGTGACAGAGGATCGGTTCCATCAAAATGGGGTCATGGATCGCCGAAGGGTCGATACATGAGTCTCGTTCACGGAGGACCTTGAAGGCTTACTCGCGGTGGCGTCCCCAAGCGGCCACACCCTAAGACAGATCTGGTCAGGGAGACGGCAAAGAATGCGCCCTGAAGCCAGGTTCGCGGTTATGCTTTTTAAAAATAGCACCTTGACCCGACTCAAAATCTGCGTCCACCGCTGGACGCCGGGTTTCTCGGGGAGGCTCCCAATGTTTCTCGCCTTCGTGCGCGGATGACTTTTGAATGCTCATGGACTCGTTTTTCAATCTTCGGCGGCTCTGCTGGGCCGTGGGCACCTTGGCTTGTCTCCCCGGCACATGGGTCACTCCTGTCTGCGAGGCCCAAGCGCTGCGGATCCAGGATCTGATCCGGACCAATGCCGCCGTGATGGTGCGCTACCCGTCGGATACCAGCCGCTACTATTTGCTGTATCGGGGAAATCGGATCGAGCAGGCTTTTCTGCCGAAGGATGCGAAGCTGGGGCTCGCCGGATTCGGATTCCTGCGGGACAATCTCCCGCCCTCGGACCAGGCGTATTATCGCGTGATCGGCGTCCCGCTGGCCCAACCTGTGGACACGGACGGCGACGGTATCGATGACGTTTATGAATTGCAAACCCAGGGGTTGAATCCGCTCGTTGCCGGTGATGCCCAACTGTTGGACCCCAGCGGGAACGGCAAAACGTATCTGCAGGTTTACAAACAGTTGCGGGTGTTGCCTGCGAGAATCGCCTCCAGTTCACCGGCGCCCGGCGAGACGGGAGTCGCGGTAACCCGGGAGACGATCCTTAATTTCTCGGAACCCCTGGCGGCTGGCGCAACGATTAATACCGACAGCCTCTACGCCACCTTTGGCGGTCGGAAGATATTGAGCCGGGTCGAGCTTTCGTCGGACCGGCGCAAGGCAACGCTCTTTTATCTGGAAAACCTGCCGGCCAGCTCGCGAGTCCGCGTCACGCTCAAGAGCAACGGCTTTCTGGACATCAACGGCAAGGAACTGGATCCCGATGGCAACGGCACCATTGATTTTGATACGCTCAACGTCGCGGCGGTTGGCATCACTGCGGTCATTGGTCACGTCTTTGCCAGTGACCCGATGAAGAATGGCGCGGACGGATTTGTCAATCGAGCCCTGGCGGGCGTGACGATTACGGTGGATGGCGCCATCAGCATGGCGACACTGATTCCCAAGACGGTGCTTCCGGGCGCCGGTTGCGGCATCAGTGCCATCGGTGGGTTGCTCTCGGCCGGGCTGCAGGAGCTCACCGAAGCCTCACTCCGGGTTTACTTTGGGGCAGCCAAATACAAGGGCGGTTGCAGCGTCATCCCCCGTTCCAAGGCGAATCTGTCTCCGCACCGGGTGGTGCCGCTGGAGTGGGACCGGACGGATCGACCTGACCCTCCTGATTAGCCTTCGACTGGAGACGCAGGAGTCCATCCGGGACGAGAAAGCCGAACAGAAATATGAAAAATGGCTGGCCCGGCGTGGAAGCGTCGCCCGCGCTGTGGGGCGAACGGTCTCCCCGTGGGTCAAAGCGTTACGCACCTGGATCACTCGCTGGAGTTGTCAATTTACGCGCTGGCTCGCCGATGCTTTGACCTTCCATTGGGTTTGGGCCGGGGGCATCATAAAACTGCGGCCGCTGATGCTGGCCTATCTGCGTTGAACACGCTTCACGTTGCGATTAATGAATCCAAACAGCCATCAAAGGACCGGATCCGTGAAGGGAATTTCGACCTGTCCGCGCCGGCCGCTGGGGTCGGGAAACACAGTCGGGCCATTCATATATTCAAAAGGTTCGGTAACACCGATCTCGCCACCACCATCATGGCGGGCGAGGATCGCAACAAAAGCCAGAAGACTTTGACTGGATACGCGCCCGGCATGGGACCGGATCTGCTCCCGCGTGGAACCGGACGGCTGTTGAAGGCCGGTTCCAAAATAGTTTTCCAACTCCACTACACCGCGTCAGGCAAGGCGGAGACGGATCGGTCGCGTCTCGGCCTGTACCTTTCCAAGGAGCCGCCGGCGCAGGAATTGCGCAGCAGCGTGCTCATCAATCACGAGTTCAAGATTCCGCCCGGCGACCGCGAATTTGTCACCAGCAAGTCGCATCGGTTCGACCGGGACACGCTGCGCTACTGCGTTGATCCCCGTCGGGGAGGCGGCGGTGAAACTGCCGCCGGAGACGGAGTAAATGGAATCCACTTCATCCAGCAGGCGCCGGTGTCTTCCGTTCAATGGAATCTCCGTGCGGGCAAGTTCCTCCAGCACGCCGTAGGACAATGCCGCCGCGCGTGTGCCGCCACCGGAAAATGCCAGCGTGATATGCAGGCTGTTGGAATTGGTTTCGTGCGAAAGGCCGCTGAAGCGACAGCCGCCCGCCGGGTCGTAATGAGGCAACGGAACCAGGATTGGGACCATAGCCGAGATCGTCAGCGTCCCCAGCATCGCAGTCGAGGTGGGACGGAACGAACCGATCCGGGCCTGAGTCGCCTCGCCCCCCGCAACTTCGAGGGCTTGGCTCATCCGCCGCTTGGGAAGGAGAAGAATGAATCCGAGTGCAACCACCAGAACCACCTGGGCAGGGTTCTGCCGGAAGTCATTCCAGATAAACCGGCCGAGTTCGGCCCAGCCCGTGGAAGGAAACCGTTGGGCGCCTCGCGAGGCAACCGCGCTGGGGCCTGACACTGTCAACGACTGACCCAACTTCGCGGATTCGCCTCAAAAACCGGGAAGGGGCCGATATTTTCCGTCGTAGGTCGTTGATGAATTTTTGGGAATTTGCGATTTCCCGAGGAAACTCACTTTGGCGGGGGCGTTGTCGTGCAGACCCACTCCCTTCCGGGTGCCGAACTTGGGGTTATTCTCACCGCCGAAATGTTCCTGTGCGCAAGGAGATCGTCCTGCGCCGCCGCACGGTATCGGAGAAAGCGGTTGAGCAGATCCTGCATTAGTTGAAGTTGGAACTCCCGGCCCAACCCCCGCCGGAGATCCGGATCGCCCTCAAGGATCTGAGGAAGCTCTGCCGGCCAAAAACCGCCCTGTCGTGCAGACGTTTTCGGAGGCTTCTTTGGTTATCAAACAGTTGCGTCGGAGAATGCCTTCGAATCCGCGAAGTCGGGTTCGTCTCCCGTCGTGCCAGACGGCAGGAGGTGTGTTCTTTGTCTCTCGTGGCTGGGGAAAAGTCTGCGCATGGCCACCCCGTCCTGCTGGTTGACGGCATTCGTCCCACCAAGCCGGGCGGTGAAATCTTAAAAAACCTTGCCCCATCCGTCTCGCCGCAGCAACCTGCCCACAAAGGAACGAACCCGCGAACGCAATCTTTACTTTCGGTGGAGCGTCGAAATGCAAGTTCCTAATTTCAGTTAATCTGTGCCAAAATTCTTGGCCGCTTTGGGCGCACGGAGAGGGAGTTTCACCGGTGCGATCAAACGGACCACGTCCGAGAAGTGATTATGAAAAACCAATTTTCCCACTTTCGCTGGCTGGTGGCGGTCTTAGTGGGGGTATTCCTCCAAACCTCCGTCCTCCCCGCCACCCTGACTTGGACTAACGTCAGCGGGGGGTCGTGGTCGACCGCCGCCAATTGGCAACCCAACCAGGTGCCCGGAGCGGCCGATACCGCCGTCATCAGCGCGAATGGCACCTACAGCGTCACACTCGACACCAGCCCCACCCTGGCCGGTTTGTCGGTCGGTGGCGCGGCCGGCCAACAGACACTGGTGCAGAACGGTCAAACGCTGTCACTGACCGGCCCGGGAACCGTCGGAGTGCGCGGTGTTTTTCAAATTAACGGGAATCTGAATTGCAGCGGAGCCTTGACGGTTCAGGGCGCGGCCACCTGGGCCGACGGAGTCATCAACGGCTCGCTCTCCGTGGCTTCCGGCGGAGCCCTCACCTTGTCAAGCAGTGGTGGATTCAGCAGGGAATTCATCGGCACCCTGATCAATGCCGGCGTCATTCATTGGAGTGGTGGCAATTTCTTTCTGGAGAACGCCAGCACCCTGTTCAACCAGGTCGGCGGGGTCATCGAGACCGAGGTCGACTTGCAGATGCTGCCGTCCGGAGTCGAACCCAATCGGTTCATCAATGATGGCATTTTCCGCAAAATCGTGACGTTTGGGGGGGAGACGAGCATCGGAGTGGCCTTCGAGAATCGTGGTGCGGTCGAAGTCCTGGCGGGCCGGCTGAGTTTCCCCAATGGATTCACCAGTCGCGGAAATTTTACCGTGGCCGACGGTGCCCGCCTGCGCTTGA
Organism: Verrucomicrobiota bacterium; assembly: GCA_043732975.1. Taxonomy (GTDB): domain Bacteria; phylum Verrucomicrobiota; class Verrucomicrobiia; order Limisphaerales; family UBA9464; genus CANIZL01. Next base: position 515 of record JAYTHD010000181.1, on the reverse strand, counting down.
GCGGGGGAGTCTTAAACCTGAACGCCGGTCACACATTCACCGGCGCGGGTTTCTATGGGATTGAAAATGGCACGGTCACCATCGTCGGCGATCTGGCGAGCCCGAATTTTCAACTGGCCGGCGGGACGCTGAACAGCACCAACCGCATCACGGGCACCTTGCATTGGCGCGACGGTGTTCTCCGCGGAGGTTATACGGTCGCGGCCGGCGGCAGCCTGATTCTGGAAAGCGCCGGGGCATTTTCCTATGAGTTTTCCGGCACGCTGACCAACGCCGGCGTCATTCATTGGAGCGGCGGCAATCTTTTTCTGGAAAATGTCAGCACCCTGTTCAATCAGGCCGGCGGCGTGATCGAGACCGAGGTCGACTTGCAGATGCTGTCGTCCGGCGTGGAACCCAATCAGTTCATCAATGAGGGCGTTTTCCGCAAAATCGCGACGTTCGGAGGGCAGACGAGCATCGGAGTGGCCTTCGAGAATCGTGGCACGGTCGAAGTCGTGGTGGGCCGGATGAGT
>JAYTHD010000180.1:0-4732 GCA_043732975.1 Verrucomicrobiota bacterium | reverse complement strand
GGCTGCGGAGCACGCGACGGGCGAGGAATCGCACGGCCTGCCGCCGGCGGCGCCGATCCTGCTGGATTTGGGCTTTTTCAAGGTCACCAATTCCATGTTGGTAACGTGGATCGTGGCTCTGGCTCTGATTCTTTTTGCCCGTAGTGCCATGAAGCATGTCCAGGAGGTCCCGGAGGGTGCGCAGAATTTCTGGGAGTGGATGGTCGAAGGACTGCATGATTTCCTCGGTGAGATCATAGGCAAGGAACTGGTCACCAAAACCTTCTGGTTCTTCGCCACGGTTTTCATCTTCGTCCTGTTCACCAATTGGTTCGGGCTGATTCCAGGGGTCGGCACCATCGGTTGGGGGCATGCCGATGCCCAGGGACATATGAGCCACATTGCCTTTCCGTTGCTGCGGGGTGGCAATGCCGACCTCAACATGACCTCGGCGATGTCGATCGTGTTTTTCGCCTGCTGGATCGTCTGGGCCCTGCGAGCCAATGGCGCCTTCGGCATCATTACCCATATTTTCGGTTATCGGGGCGACGCCACCGGGTTATTGCGGGTGTTCCTCATGGTGGTTTTCGTTGCCGTAGGCCTCCTGGAAGTCATCTCAATCCTCTTCCGTCCGGTCTCGCTGTCGTTCCGTCTCTATGGCAATATCTTTGCCGGTGAGAACCTGCTCGAGGCCATGGCCGTCATGGGTGGAACCTACTTCGGCTGGCTGGTCCCGCTGCCCTTCTATTTTATGGAATTGATCGTCGGACTGGTCCAGGCCCTGGTCTTCATGCTCCTGACGGCGATCTTTACCTCCCTGATATGCTCGCACGACGATGACCACGAGGCGCACAAGGCGGCGCATCGCGAGGGTCACACGGACGCTCATAGTTAGGACAATTTCGTCCGGCTGACCGTGGCAAGACTGCGGGGCTGGATGGCAACACCAAAAAAAGGAAACATAATGCTCGCAGAAATCGGCGGAAGTATTCACGTGGGTCTCGCCGCCCTTGGCTCAGCCATCGGTGTCGGTCTCATCGGTATGAAGGCTTCCGAAGCAGTCGGCCGGAATCCCGGTGCGGCTGGTAAGATCCTCACCCAGGCCATCATCAGTTCGGCGCTGGCGGAGGGTATCATCTTCTTCGCAATCTTCTTGTTGAAGAACTAATATCATCTCCGGGGTCACCAGACCCCGGAGCCCTTTTCCCATCGTCCCTGATACCCTGCCGTCATGACCTTCGCTCCCTTCCTAGCCGCTGCCGCCGCCGAGGCGACCAAGAGTATTCCTGCGCAGATCAAGGAGACCTTTGGCTGGAATCCAACACTCTTTTTCTCCCAGCTGATCAGCTTCCTTTTGGTGGCGTTCTTGCTGCACAAGTTCGCCTACGGGCCGATCTTGCAGGTGCTGGCGGAACGGCGGCAGAAGATCGCCGACGGCGTCGCCAGTGCCGACCGGGCGCGGGCGGAACTGGCCAATGCCCAGACCAGGATCCAGGAAATGCTGGGCCAGGCGGGGCTACAGGCGAACAAGATCATCGAGGAGGCCCGGGAGGCGGCCGCCCGGGTCGGCGAGCAGGAAACCCAGAAGGCCATCGCGACGGCGAATGACATCATCGCCAAGGCCAAGCTGGCCAACGAGTCCGAGTTGGTGCGGCTGAAGGGCGAGTTGCGCCGGGAATTCGGGCGCCTGGTGGTCTCCGCCGCCGGTCAGGCCAGCGGCAAGATTCTCACTCCAGCGGATCAAAGCCGTCTGGCGGAGGAAGCGAACCGTCAACTGGCGGCCTGAGAAATCATTCTCCCGCCCTCCCGCCCAGCGATTCTGGCACCCGATGAAAATCAGCAAACAATCCCGCCGCGACGGCAAATCGCTTTTGAACGCCTGCCGTTCGGGCGGCCTGCTGGACGAAAATCGCGTGCGGGCCGCCCTCGCCGCCGTCGTCCAACGAAAGCCCCGGGGTTATCTCGGAACCCTCACCCATTTTCACCGCCTGGTCCGGCTCGATATCGCCCGACGGACGGCTTTGATCGAAAGCGCCGAGGCGTTGACCCCGGCCTTTCAGTCGGATGTTGCCGCCAACCTGACCAAGAAATACGGTCCCGGACTCACGGTGAGCTTCACTGTCAATCCCAGCCTTATCGGCGGACTCCGCATCAAGGTGGGTTCCGACGTTCTGGACGGTTCCGTGTCCGCGCGGTTGCAGGCCCTCGCCGAGACCTTTTAGTCCCTCTCTCTTTTAATAATCGTCAGTCAATAACATTTCGGTCATGAGCAGCATTCTTCAGGAAATCGAAGCCCAGATCTCCGGGCTGAAGTCGGGCGTTGCCAAGCAAAATGTCGGCATCGTCCGCGAAATCTCAGACGGCGTCGCCAAGGTGGAGGGTCTCACCGACGCCATGGCCAACGAGATGTTGGACTTTGGCGGTGGCGTGATCGGCCTCGCGTTGAACCTCGAGGAAACCGAGGTCGGTGCCATCGTACTGGGCGACTATCTCAGCATCAAGGAAGGCACCGAGGTCCGCACGACCGGTAAGCTGCTCTCCGTCCCCGTGGGCAAAGGCCTGCTCGGTCGCGTGGTCGACACCCTCGGTCGCCCGATCGACGGCAAGGGCCCCATCGCTTCCACGGTATCCTATCCGGTCGAGAAAATCGCCCCGGGCATCATCAAACGGAAATCCGTCAGCCAGCCGCTCCAGACGGGCATCATGGCCATCGACGCGATGATTCCCGTCGGTCGCGGGCAGCGCGAATTGATCATTGGCGATCGTTCCACCGGCAAGACCACGATCGGCGTGGACACCATGATCAACCAGGCGAAGATCAACAAGCAGGCCCTCAAGGCCGACGGAACCTATCCCGCCGATTTCCGCCCCGTTTACAGCATCTACGTCGCCGTCGGCCAGAAGCAATCCAACATCGCCCGCGTCATCGCCGAGCTGGAACGTGCCGGTGCGATGGAATACACCATCGTCGTGGCCGCCGCCGCCTCGGATTCCGCGGCGAATCAGTATCTGGCTCCGTTCGCCGGCGCCTCCATCGGGGAGTGGTTCATGGATAATGGCATGGATGCGCTGATCATTTTTGATGATCTCTCCAAGCAGGCCGTGGCTTACCGTCAGGTGTCGCTCGTCTTGAAGCGTCCGTCCGGCCGTGAGGCCTATCCGGGTGACGTTTTCTATCTCCACAGCCGTCTGCTGGAACGGTCCGCACGCGTCAATGAGCGAAACGGCAACGGATCGCTGACGGCCCTCCCGATCATCGAGACCCAGGCCGGCGACGTTTCCGCCTATATCCCGACGAACGTGATTTCGATCACGGACGGGCAGATTTATCTGGAAACCGATTTGTTCTATCAGGGTGTGCGACCCGCGATTTCCGTAGGTTTGTCCGTGTCCCGCGTCGGTTCCGCCGCGCAGACCAAGGCCATGAAACAGGTTGCCGGCAAGATCAAGCTGGACCTGGCGCAATACCGCGAGTTGGCGGCGTTCGCGCAATTCGGTTCGGACCTGGATGCCAAGACCCAAGGCACCCTGGAGCGCGGCAAGCGGATCGTCGAGTTGTTCAAGCAAAATCAGTACAACCCCATCGCCGTGGAATTCCAGGCGACGATACTCTGGACCATGCAAAATGGACTGCTGGACGATGTTGCCGTGGAAAAGGTGAAGGATTTCCAGCTGAAATTGTCCGACTTCCTGGCCACGCGAAAGGCGCCGCTCATGGAGAAGGTCCGCACGGAGAAGGCTTTCAGCGACGCCCTCGGGACCGAACTCAAGGCCGCGGTGACCGAATTCAAGTCGAGCTATCGCTAGGCCGGTTTTTCCGGTTCACCTCCTCCGATTCCCTAAACAACACCCCCTGCCATGCCGAGCACGCGCGATATTCGCCGCCGCATCAAGTCGGTCAAAAACACCGCCCAGATTACCAAGGCGATGCAGATGGTGGCGTCGGCCAAGATGCGGCGCGCCCAGCAGTCCGCCTTGAATGGACGGCCGTATGCGACCTTGATGAACGAGGTGCTTTCAGCGGCGGTTCAAGGTGCGGGGGACTTTCGGCATCCGTTGATGGACGGCCGTGAGGTCAAGCGGCGCGCCGTGGTGGTGATCAGCACGGACAAGGGCCTTTGCGGCGCCTTGAACACCAACCTGCTGCGCGAGGCCGCCCGGATACCCGGGGACGTCTCCGTCATCAGCGCCGGCCGCAAGGCCTCGCAATGGGCCGCCCGGGCCCGCAAGGACTTGGTGGCGGAATTCACCTATAAGGACATTCCGACTTTTGCCGAGGCACGGGCGATTTCCAAATTTGCCCAGGATCTCTACCTGACGGGCAAGGTGGATGAAGTGCTCGTGGTTTATACGAATTTCGTCAACACCCTGACCCAGAAGCCCGAGCTGCGCCGGTTGTTGCCGACGGGTAAACCCCAGCGCGTCGAAGCGGGCGTGGGTGGTGACAATCAGGCCACGGAACTGGAGCGTTCCGGCAAGGAGTATAAGTTTGAGCCCGACGCCCAAAACGTGCTCAGCAACCTGCTCCCCCATTATATCAGTTACCAGGTTTACCAGTTCTTGCTGGAGGCCAAGGCTTCGGAACATTCCGCCCGGATGGTGGCCATGAAGAATGCCACCGACAACGCCAAGCAAATCATCAAGGATCTCACCCTGGAGTACAACAAGCTCCGCCAGGCCAACATCACCAAGGAATTGCTCGAAATCACCAGCGCCGCGATGGCCATGGGCTGATTCCCGAGCCGCCCCCACA
>JAYTHD010000179.1:0-6400 GCA_043732975.1 Verrucomicrobiota bacterium | reverse complement strand
ACTTCCACACCCGTCATCACACTCCTGGGAAAAGGATCGCTCTCTCAGGTGGGTCCGTTTGGGTGAGCAGAAGTGGGTCAATTTCCGTGAGCGACAACGGATTCGGCGAGTGCAGCGGGACAGATCGCTGCAACAAGGATTGCCACGATTTGCGTTCCGCTGATTCTGATCTCCGATTTGTCCGCATTGATCGCCCGTAGCACGTCGTTGCCGACGAATTCCCAAGCGGAAAAAACTCTTAGGTTCTTCCAACCGGAATTGGTTTTCGCTTTCGGCTTCATCGGCGGGCGTCAGGCGACTCTAACGGCGGGGACCGCAACAACGTTGCCGGCGGCCTTCGGCATTACCGCAAACCACTTTTCCGCCTCAGCCTTCGTCGCCAATCCCTTGTAGTGCGCGTGAACCATGGAGGCGGAGTTGCCTGCCACCGCGGCGGTCAGATTCTCATTTTGATAAAGCGCAAAATGGAAGGTGACGAAGGCGTGCCTCAATCCATTGTGGCGGGGCGGAATCTTCAAACCTTGCCGCACTGCGAGGGCCGCTTGAATGTATCCGTTGGTCGTCTCCCATTGAGTCGCAACCTTTCCGGCAAGTCCTCGGTAGGGGGCCAGCCATTTCTCCAGCGCCGGGCACATTTCCAGCAGCCGGCGTTGTCGCGTTTTGCTCTTGCTGCTGGTAATTTCGATGTGGCCCGGAATTCCAAACACGTCGCGCCAGTCGAGGCGGAGAGCTTCGTCCAATCGCAGCCCGCCCAGTCCTTGGAGTGCGATTACAACCCGCATTTGTCCCTCGGAGTTTTCCAGTAGTGCGCGTAGTTCCGCGGGGCGGTAATAATCAATCGGGGCGGCGTCGGATGCTTCCTTCAACAGGCCGTCGGCCTCCAGTAGCCGGTGGGTTGCCGTGAGGTAATCGTTGCGGACGCACCATTTCAAAAACTGCTTCACCACGGCGCGGCGGTCGTTACGCGACTTGGCCGACAGTTCGGCGTATGCTGATACGTAAAGGTTCAGGTGCTCTTTGGTGATGTCCCGGACATCGTGGCCAGAGAACGTCGCCGCGAACTCCCGGAGCCAAGTGGCGGTGTTCTCGACGTATTTTGGATTGAGAGCCGAGCGTTTGCCGCTCTTCGATTCGGCCTTCGGCGCACGAGCGGCCACAAACTCGGCCACGGCCTCGGAAAGCGCCTTGCGGCGCACGACGGCCACGGTTCGGATGAATCCCTCGACGGCCTCGCTCAGGGGACGCTCGCCCAGCAACTTCGCCGCGTGGACGTAATGGGTAACAGCCTGTAGCCCGGTGATCGTTCGCCCGGTGTCGCGCCGGAAGGCGTCCAGAGCATCCCGGATGGCGAGAGCGTCAGTGACGTCCTTGGCTGTCAGGGCCAGAATCTGATTACCCTTGCTGAGTTCACGAACTTTGGCCTCAGCTTCGGCCTTGGCCTCGCTGAATTCCGAGAATGAACGGACGACGCGCTTCCCGCCCGCCTTGTACGCAACCCGGTAGAACGGATAGGCGACGCTCTTGCCGTAAATCTTCGCCAAGAACCGGCGGTGCTCAATGGTGAGGGGAAACTTCACCTTTCTTGTCCTTCCGCCCAGTTCCTCCGAATTCTGTGCGGGAACTGTGCGGGCTGCGTCAAAACTCTCGTTTTCCGCAGTAAAACTGGCTCCAGAGGTAGGACTCGAACCTACAACCCCACGGTTAACAGCCGCGTGCTCTACCATTGAGCTACTCTGGAACCCAAGAGGGCGGCAGGTTAGGCGGAGCATTTCCCCGACGTCAAACGCATCTTTCATCGGATCCCCTTTTTGATCAGAATCGGTCCACCAGCGGCGCTGGCCCCGGAATAGCTGCGACTTCGCTCTCGTTCCCTGAATCACACCCGACGCCGGAAGGCCAAAGCCCTCCCCATGGCCGAAACGCATGGTGGGGGTCAGCCGGTCGGTTTTTTCCGCGACAGCAGGGGCTTCGGTCGCTATGTATTCTACATGTTTTCCCGTTGGCTCGGCATCGCCTTGGGGAGTTTGTTCATCACCACAAGCCAGGGCGATGGCGGCTCTCCCAGGGAGGCGGCGTCAGGCGATGGGGCGAAGGCAACGATGGCAACCGTGCCGTCGTTCCGCCAGGAGATCGAACCGGTGTTGACCCGCCTGGGTTGCAACCAGGGGTCGTGCCACGGAAAACTGGCCGGACAAAACGGCTTCAAACTTTCGCTGCGCGCCTACGCGCCGGAATTCGACTTCCCCGCGATCACCCGGGAAATCGGCGGTCGGCGGGTGAATCCTGCGGATCCGGAAAACTCCCTGCTGGTCACGAAGGCGGCTGGCATCGTGCCGCATGAAGGCGGTGTCCGGCTCAAGCCCGGCGACCGGTACCATCAACTGCTCGTCTCCTGGATCGCCGCCCGCGCACCGGGCCCAAAGTCCGAGGTTGAAGAAGCCGACGCCGTGCAATTGGAACTGGCTCCCGCCGATCAGCGGGTCCGTCCCGGGGCGACGCAGCAGCTCACCGCGCGCGCCACGTGGCCCGATGGCACCAGCAAGGACGTCACCTGGCTGGCCCAGTTTTTTTCCAACGACGAAACCACGGTGAAGGTCACTCCCGATGGCCTGGCCACCCCGCTGCGCTCCGGGGCGACCAGTGTGCGCGCTCATTTTCAAGGCCTCGTGGCAGTCGTGCGCCTTACGATTCCGGCCGAGGTGCCGGTCGAATCCTGGCGTTACGCGCATGCCCCCAACGCCGTGGATGACGCCGTCTTCGCCCGGTTGAATTCGCTGAACCTCCCGCCGTCGCCGCGGTGCGATGACGCCTCGTTCCTCCGGCGGGCAATGCTCGACACGCTGGGCACGTTGCCGACCCCGGGGGAAGTGACGGCGTTTCTTTCGGATCCGGCGCGCGACAAGCGGGCCCGGCTGGTGGACTCGTTGTTTCGTCGACCGGAATTCGTGGATTATTGGACGCTGCAACTCGCCGATTTGTTGCAGAATCGCAAGGAGCGCGATCACGATGTGCGCGGCGTCAAGGGCGTTCGGGCGTTTCATCATTGGCTGCGCGCCCAAATCGCCGCGAACCGTCCGTGGGATGCCTTGACCCGGGAGTTGCTGACCGCGACGGGCGATGCCAACCAGCATCCCGAGGTCGGCTATTTTGTCACGTTATACGGCGAGAAACCGCCGGCAGAATCGGAGATCACCGACGCCGTGGCGCAGGCGTTTCTTGGCACCCGGATCGGTTGCGCCCGTTGTCACAATCATCCACTGGAGAAATTCACGCAGGACGATTTCTACCATTTCGCCGCGTACTTTGCGAAGACTTCGCTCGACCGGGTGGAGCCGGCCACGGGCACGACGCGCCTCTTGCTGCAGAGCAAGGAGGAACGGGATCGGGAACGCGAAGCCAATGACCTTACGCGGCGCCTGACCGAAGCGCAGACTAAACTCGTGCGCGCCGAGGACTCCGCGGCGCAGGCATCTGCCCGCCAGGAATTGACGGATCGCCAGCGGGAACTGGCCGGAAAGAAGCGCGAATGGTCGCAGATCCGGGAACGCGAGCCCGCGACCACGCAACCGCGCACGCGTCGCCAGTTGGTCGCCCGGCCGCTGGATCGATCGCCGCAGATGTTTGACCCGACACGGGACGCACGCGCCCAACTGGCGGAGTGGATCACGTCACCCACCAACGCCGCGTTCTCCGGCGCGATGGTCAACCGACTGTGGAAACACTTCTTCAGCGTTGGACTGGTGGAGCCCGTCGACGATCTCCGCGCGAGCAATCCGGCCTCCAACCCCGAATTGATGGCGCTGTTGAGTCGGGAGTTCGCGGCCGGGGGCTTCGACCTCCAGCACCTCATGCGGCTCATCCTCAATTCGCGGACCTATCAACTCGCCTCGACCACCGTGCCGGGCAACGCGGCCGATCACCGGTTCTTCAGCCATTACTACGCACGTCGTCTGCCGGCGGAAGTCCTGCAGGATGCGCTCTCCGCGGCCACCGGTGTGCCGGACAAGTTCGACGGTCATCCGGTCGGGTTGCGGGCGATCCAACTGCCCGAGCCGCATGTGGGTAGTTATTTTCTGGGCTTGTTTGGGCGGAGTGATCGGGTGACCGCCTGCGCCTGCGAACGCAGTGGCGACGTGACCCTGCCGCAATTGCTGCATTTGCAAAACGGCGAGGAAACGGCGAAGAAACTGCGCGATGCCCGGGGCCGGTTGTCCGCGTTGATTGCAGAAGAGACCGATCCGCACCGGCGGACGGAGGCGCTCTATCTCGCCACGCTGGGTCGCCGGCCGACCGCGGCGGAACTGGCCCGGGTGGACGGCCTGCTCGGAGAAGACGCTTCCCTGGACGCCCTGGCCGACCTATTCTGGGCGCTGTTGAACACCAAAGAATTCGCCTTTAACCACTGAGTCCGACGGTCTCTCCGGCACCGCGCACCATTCCCTTTTTAATCACGCCATGCTCAACATTTCACTCTCCCCCGCACTGCGACATCGCTGCGATGGCGTCTCGCGGCGTGATTTTCTTCGCGTGGGTTCCCTGGGACCGCTGGGCCTTTCGCTGGCGGGTGCGCTCGCCTGGCCGCGGTTGTTGGCGGGCGCCGTGGGATCGCCTGCTACGACAACGGGACCGGCACCCGTCGCACGGGCGCGCAATGTGCTGCTGGTCTATCTGGGCGGCGGCTTGTCGCAGCACGATTCCTTTGATCCCAAGCCCGGCGCCGTCGCGGAAATCCGCGGTAAATATCAGACCATTCCCACCAAGGTCCCGGGACTGCACCTCAGTGAACGGTTGCCCAAACTGGCGCAGTGCATGGACCAGGTCTGCCTCGTGCGCTCCGGAACCCACGAAAACGATCATCACGAAACCGCGACCAACTGGGTGCTGAGTGGCCGCTTCGGCTCCCCGTTTGGCGATCATCCGTCAATGGGATCCATCGTGGCGCAGGAGACCGGATTTACCGGCCAGGTACCGCCGTATGTTGCGGTGCCGAAGAATCCGTCGTTCACCTGGGAACTCGGCAAGTCCGCGTGGCTCGGCGGGCGTTATGAATCGTTCAAGGCGGGCAATCCCAACGACAAGGATTTCAAGGTCCGCGACCTGACCTGTCCGGCGGCACTGCCCGGTTCCACCTTGGCACGTCGACGAAGCCTGCTCGGCGCGGTCGACACGTTATCGCGCCGGATCCAGGGCAATGATCAATTGGCCACCTACGATGAGTTCGCTCAGAAGGCCGCGGAAATGGTCCTGTCGCCCACGGCACAAAAAGCCTTCGCCATCGATCAGGAAACCTCCGCCCAGCGTGATCGCTATGGACGCAGCGAATTCGGGCAAAGTTGTCTGCTGGCCCGTCGCCTGATAGAAAGCGATGTCCGATTCGTCACGGTGAACTACGGCGGTTGGGATCATCACGCGAAGATTTTCGACAGCCTGGACAAGAAGCTGCCGGAGCTGGATCTGGGACTAAGTGCCCTGATCGAGGATCTTCACCAGCGCGGTTTGTTGAAGGAAACACTGCTGCTGGTCATGGGCGAGTTCGGCCGTTCACCAAAGATCAACAAGGATGCGGGGCGGGATCATTGGGGACGCGCCGGCTCCCTCCTTTTTGCCGGGGCCGGCGTGCAAGCGGGCAAAGTGCTGGGCGCCACGGACAAGGACGGAGCGTTTGTCACCGAGCGCCCGGTGCGGCCCGCCGACGTCTGCTACACGGTCTACGAGGCCCTGGGCATTGATCCGCGCAAGATTCTCCGGACGCCCGAGGGACGGCCCGTGGAGATTCTGGATCAGGGAAGTCTGATCACCGAGCTCTATGGTTAGCCGACGGTGGCTGGGCTTCGTCGTGCTGGCCTCCCTTCTGGCGCTCACACGGGCGGAGGAAAAAAAGGAGACGAAGCCTCCAGAGCCGCCCAAGGCCATCGTGACGCAGCCCCTGGGAGTGATCGTTGGTCGGACCAATCGGCTGACCCTGCGCGGTCAACGCATCAAGGACGCCACCAACGTCACCCTGCAGATTTCTTCCAACCTCATTTCCGCGGCGATCAAGAAACGGGAGGACTCCAAGGTGCCCGACGGTCTCACCGCAGATCGGGCCGGAGATCAATTGCTGGAGCTGGAAATCGTCGTGCCCGATGCGGCCGCCGCGCTGACAAAATATGGACTGATCGTGGCCGGTTCCAACGGAGTGAGCGCTCCCCTGCCCTTGCCGGGTTTTTTCCCCGACCAATTGGTCGAGGAAATCGAGCCCAATGACGGTTTCAAAAACGCACACTCGCTCACGACCAACCAATGGCTCCGCGGAACACTCGACCCGGCGGGCGACGTCGATGTCTTTCGTTACAGCGCCCAAACCGGCGACCGATTGCGGCTGGAGGTGCAGGCGGAACTCTGGCATTCCACGCTGGAC
>JAYTHD010000178.1:0-3062 GCA_043732975.1 Verrucomicrobiota bacterium | reverse complement strand
GCGGTTTCGCGACTGGTCATGCCCAGGGGTTTCTCGCAAATCACGTGTTTGCCCGCCTTCAATGCCGCGAGGCTTTGCTCGACATGTACTTTGTTGGGCGAAGTGATGTGCACCACGTCCACGTTGGGTGAACGACAGAGCGCGGCGAAATCGTGATTGCCGTAAACCTCCGGTATGCCCCACTGGTCCGCCATCGCCCGGGCGCCGTGCGTGGATCCACAAACCGCGGTCACCTGCACGCCGAGACGCTTCAGCGCCTCAATGTGGACCGGACCAATGAAGCCGGTCCCGACGACACCGGCACGAAGCGTATGGAGAGGGAGATTCATTTCGGGATCAGGGATCAGGGATCAGGAATTAGGAAATAAGAATTAGGAAATCGGATTCCGTGGAAGACTCCCGGGATCAGCGGCCCAAATCCGAAAAAGTCGTGTCGGATGAAAATGCATCTTTGCCCCATCCATCGACCGCCGGGCGCCAAGGTCAACGGGAAATCCGGTGGGGGATGGGCTCAAGTCCTTTGGCCGGGCAACACTCTCTGTTTGGTGGGAGGTGGGAATCAGCATATGTTGGCGCTCATGTTGAGTTCATTCGCACCCGTTCGCCTGGTAAGATCCATCTTCGCCCTGGCTTTGCTGGCCGGGGCCACCTGGCTGCCCACCATCGCCGAAGCTCTCAAACCCGCCGACCTCGTTGCCGCCGTTGCGCCCTCGCTCGTGCGCGTGGAATTTGAGCTGCAATTTGACAAGGGCGACGCGCCCACGGGAGCCATTGATCACGACCCCGGTTCGCGCACCCACGCCAACCATTCCCTGGCTGACGTCATCCGGGAGGAGCGACCGCTGGAGGATACGGGATTTCTGCTGACACCCGACACCGTGGTGATTCCCGACACGACGATTCATCCGCGCTTCATCAAGGCCATCCACGTCGCAACGCGCACCGGCAGGACCACCGCCCGTTTGTCGAGCTATGGTCGCGACGGTTGGTTCGCCATCCTGAAGCTCCAGGAAGCGCTGCCGGACGCCAAGCCGCTGGAATTCGTCACCGGCCAAAAAGCAGCCTATATTGCCACCTACTACCGGGCCGAAGGCGGCATGTTGGTGGACCTCGCGCCGTTTTCCGGTCGATTTCAGCAGCCCGACGGACGTGCGGGCTACCGGGTGGCGGAATCCACCGGCCTCGCGATCAACACCAACGGGGCACCGGTCGGATTGGTCTTTTCCCACCGCCTGGCGGCGGATGATTCCTGGCAGGGCTCGCCGATCCAACAGGCGCTTATTCCCGCCGAGGCCCTGACCCAGGCCACCGAAGCGCTGGCCGCCCACAGCCAGGAAATCCTCCCGCGTGTCCGCCTCAGCTTCCGCAGCCCCAAAACGCCGGCGGGACAAGGTCGCGAGCGTTTTCGCGGACGGAATTCCGGTGAGGATGAGGAAAATGACGACGCGACCGAGCAAGACGAATTGGGCCTGGTCCTGAGCGCCAACCGCGTCGCCGTGCTGGCCAACATGAAGTCCTCCAAGACGGCGCGTTTGCGGCGAATCACGATCCATCCTCCGGGATCCACCGAGGGAATCGGCGCCAGATTCATTGCCTCTCTCCGGGATTTCGGCGTCGTGGTCGTGGAACCCGAAACGCCCATCACCACCACGGCGAAAGTTTACACCGGCGATCTGCGGAATCTGTTGGAGAAACTCATCCTGAAGGCGGAGATCGATCTTCAAGGGGAAATCCGGAAACATTACTTTCACGAATCGCGCTTTGGTCTCCTGCGCACGGGACCGCGGCTGGAATCCTATCCGGAGTTGGGGGACATGTCCGAAGTCGATCAGGCCTTTCTTTTCAATCTGGATCGCCAATTGATCGCCCTGCCGGTGGCCCGCCGGGAACGGCCTGGTCAAAAGGCGGGCGGGCGCTTCAATCGGGCCGAAATCAACCTGACGCCGGCGCGCCTGCTCGCCGAGGCGATCGAACATCTCGCCACCACCGCCGATCCGGCCAACGTCCCAACGAGTGAAGCCGACGAGAACCAGGTTGCCTGGTTCGGCGTGGAGTTGCAGCCCCTGACCCGTGAACTGGCCCGGGCGAATGGCGTCAGCGACCAAACCCGCGACGGCGAATCCGGCGCCCTGGTGACCTATGTGCACGCGAATTCGCCGGCGGCCAAGGCCGGCATCAGCCCCGGGACCGTCCTCCTGCGCCTGAGCGCACCCGCCGAACCGGCGCCGATCGAGATTCATCTGGATGAGGATTACACCCGGGCCCAGCCATTTCCCTGGGATCGCATGGATGAAATCCGCGAACAGTTTTTCGACCGGCTCTGGACGCCCTGGGCGCCCGCTGAAAATGCATTTACCCGGGCGCTGACGGATCTCGGTTTCGGGTCAAAATTCACGCTGGAGTATTTCGCCGACGGCAAAATCACTTCCGGGGAATTTGAAGTCACACCCAGTCCCACGCATTTTGATAGCGCCGCCCGCTTCAAGTCGGAGTCCCTCGGACTCACCGTGCGCGACCTCACGTTCGAGGTCCGCCGCTACATGCAGCGCAAGGTCGACGATCCGGGCGTCGTCATTTCCAAGCTGGAACCCGGCTCGAAAGCCAGCATCTCGGGACTCAAACCCTACGAAATCATCACCCACATCGACGATCAACCGGTCGCCCACGTGAAGGACTTTGAACGTCTGTCGGCCGGCGGCGGCGAACTCAAACTGTCCATCAAGCGCATGGCCAAAGGACGGATTGTGACGATCAAAAACTGATCTCCCGGCGCCGATCCATCGAACGGTCCGTTCGCCAGGCGGGATGGCCCGGCATTACTTCGAGGTTACCGGGGCCGCATGGGTGAAGAGCGGCCTGGCCTTTTGCACGGATTTCATAACTCCCCATCCCAGGGGAACGGCCACCCAAAGCCACACGAGCAGGATCCGCACCTTGTTCATGATTCACTCTTTCGAATCTGGTATTGGGAAGGCACCGGGCTGACGCAGAGGTTGGCGACGAGCCCGACCGCGAGCAGACCCACCATGAGGTAGAAGATGGAATTATAGGATTGGGCCGCC
>JAYTHD010000177.1:0-4212 GCA_043732975.1 Verrucomicrobiota bacterium | reverse complement strand
CTCGGCGCCGGTTGCCTGGCCCTGTTCCAAGCAACCGGCGCGAGCCCGTCGACCAACGCCCCGAAGGGAATGGTCTGGGTGCCTGAAGGGATCTATCGCCCCCTCTTTCGCGCCGAGTCGGATCCCAAGGAAACCCGGGTCCCGGGTTTTTGGATGGAGGCCTGTCCGGTTACCGAAGCCCAATACCTGACCTTCGTCCGTTCGCACAGCCAGTGGCAGAGGTCCAAGGTCAAAGCCCTTTTTGCCGATGCCGGCTACCTCAGGCATTGGAGCGCCGACTTCGATCCGGGAACGAATCAACCGGGCTGGGCCCAACGACCGGTCATAAACGTCTCCTGGTTTGCCGCCAAGTCCTACGCCGCGGCGCAAGGCCGCCGTCTCCCCACCACTGCGGAATGGGAGATGGTCGCAGCGGCCGGCTATCTGGGTTCCACCGGAAGCAGTGAGCCGGAGTTCCAACAAGCCCTGCTGCGGTGGTATGCCACCCCGACCCCCGTGCAACTCTCCCAGGTCGGCAGCCGGCGCCCCAACTATTACGGGATTTACGATTTGCATGGCCTGATTTGGGAATGGACCAGCGATTTCAACATGGCCCTGGGCACGGGCGATGCCCGAAATGATACCGGCCTGGAACGTCAACTCTTCTGCGGTGCGGGCTCCCTCGGAACCACGGACCGTGCCAACTATCCGGGTTATATGCGTGAAGGCCTGCGCAGCAGTCTTAAGGCCCCCTATAGCGTCCACAATCTAGGTTTTCGATGTGCCCTGAACCCGTGAATCCCCATCCCTGGCTGCTTCTGGTCGCCGCGCTCTGCCTCGCTCCCGTGATCGGCGGCGAAAAACCCGCTCCGTTGCCGGCAGAGACGAACCGCGTCGATGAATTGAAACCGCCCTGTTGCCGGCGCGAATTGCCCCTCACGCCGCCCACCGACAAATCGCTCTATCAACTCGAATCCGAATGGACCTCCGACGTCGATCGCCGCCTCCGGCTCGGCGTCCTGCAGGGGCGCATCCAGATCCTGGCGATGTTCTTCACCCATTGCGAATACGCCTGTCCACTGATCGTCCGCGATCTCAAGGCCATTCAAGCGTCGCTGCCGGAGGACCTCCGCGCGCGGGTGGACTTTGTCCTCGTCAGTCTGGATCCCGA
The DNA here is from genome assembly GCA_043732975.1 of Verrucomicrobiota bacterium. Classification (GTDB taxonomy): domain Bacteria; phylum Verrucomicrobiota; class Verrucomicrobiia; order Limisphaerales; family UBA9464; genus CANIZL01. The sequence continues at coordinate 3,062 of JAYTHD010000177.1, read as the reverse complement.
ACGCGACACCGCGAAGGCGCTGCACAAATACCGTCGCAGGAATCAATTGGGAAACGATCATTGGACCCTGCTCACGGCGCGGGCTGATGACGTGCGGGAACTCGCCGCCCTCCTGGGGGTCAACTACCGAAAAGACGCTCGTGGCCAGTTTGCGCATTCCAATCTCATCACGGTTCTCAACGTCGACGGTGAAATCGCCTTTCAACAGGCGGGGCTGAACCGTCCGACGGAGGAAACGGTGGCCGCCATCACCCAACTGGCTGGGAAACCATAGGCGCAGGCCTTCCTGTCTTCGCGACGGAACCTTGACCCAGATCAACGATGCCCGCTTCCGGATGTCCTATCCAAGGGACCATTGAATTCAACCCTGTGCTCGAAGGGGACTCGTTGTGAATGCCGCCACCCGCTGATATCCATCCCAAATTTGTCTGCCGATTAAACTTAACTTCAAATCCACCATGCCCACCTATATCAGTCTTCTGCGTTTCACGGACCTCGGAATCAAGAACATCAAAAAATCAGCCGCCCGGGCCACCGCATTCGATCGGGCGGCGGAAAAAGCCGGCGTGCGCATTGTCGGTCAATATTGGATGTTTGGTGAATATGACGGACTGCTCATTCTGGATGCCGATCGCGAGGAGCAGGTGTTGCATTGTCTGACGGAACTGGCTGCCGGGGGCAGTGTCCGGCCGCACACCATGCAGGCGTTTGACATGAAGTCCTTTGCCAAACTGACCGGGAGGTAGAATTCCAAGAGGTGATATCGGTTCTGTCCCCCCCCTCGAAACCGGCCGCGACCACGGCCTGCAGTCGCACGCGTTTGCCGTTGAGAAACGGGCGGCGGAATACTTTCCGCAAATGTTCAACCGGCATCACGACGACATCATCCCGCAGCCCGATCGCCTGGCGCAGGTCCTGTGCCAGCGGTTGGCGCAATGGATGACCCACTGAGGGAAATTCAGCAACGCAGGCCGGAGACCTATTCACCCAGGTTCCGGCGCAGGACACCCGCCAGACGCTCGGGATCCAACACGGTGATCGTCCGCCCCCGTACGGCGATCAGTCCCTGTTCACGGAACTTGGCCAGGGTGCGGGAGAACGTTTCGCCCACCGTGCCCAATTCCGCTGCCAGCATGCGCTTGGTCATGGTCAGGGAAATCTCGGACGGCGCCGAACCAATGGGGCGTGGACAACGCTTGATGAGCCAGTTGGCCAGACGGGTCTCGACGTCCTTGACCGTGAGGTCCTCCAATTGGGTCACCAGGGTGCGCAGGTGACCGCTCATCGAGGCCAGCATGCGCAGGGACAATTCCGGCTGACGTTGCAGCAGCGAACGGAATCCGGTTTTCTGGATCAGCAGCACCACCGAGGATTCCACCGCCCGGGCATCGGCCGGATAACCGGTCTCGGTGGCCAGCGTCGCCTCGGCGAACGTTTCGCCGGCCCGAAAGACGTGAATAATCTGCTCCTTTCCCGAGGCCATGATGCGGTGGACGTTGATGGCCCCGCTTTGAACGATGTAGAACCCCACGGAGGGTCCGCCTTCCTGGAACAAATACTCCCCACGTTCCAAAGCCTTGCTGACCGTCAGTTGGCAAATCGTTTCCAGATCGCTCCCGGTCAAACCGGCAAATAGCCGGCAACTCCGAAGCGTATTCTGGAGGGCCACATTTTTGAATGCCGCAAGCATGTCTGACATGGAAGCCCCCAACATTGGGCGGACCGGGGCGTTGAAAAGAGGCAAATTGACGGCAACTCAGGCGCGGCGGGCTCCGTGGCGTCGGTGCGCCGGGTCGGATGAATCCCACCAAACGTCTCCCGGACGGGGATAGTGGATTGCCTGCATGGGTGCGCCGATGGACCGCGTATTTGTGGCCGGTGGCCACAATAAAAGTGCGGTGCCGGCGGTCCGGAAATGACCTTGCTGACCCGGGGCATGCTCCTAAGGTCGATGGTCTTTTTTTTTGTCACCGAATGAGTGCCCGACTGGAATTCACCGATCGTTTTGCCTCCCGCCACATTGGTCCGAATGAAGAGGAACAGGCCGAAATGGCGCACCAATGCGGCTTCGCCTCGGTCGCCGCGCTGGTGGACGCCGCGGTGCCGGCAACGATCCGCCTCGGACAGCCTTTGGAGTTGCCCGCAGCCCTGACCGAGAGCGAGGCACTGAGCCGGCTCAAGGGGATCGCCGGACGTAATCAGGTGTTCCGCTCTTTCATTGGCATGGGTTACTACGACACCATCACCCCACCCGTCATCCAGCGGAACATTCTGGAAAACCCGGGCTGGTACACCCAGTACACGCCTTATCAGGCCGAGGTGTCCCAAGGGCGCCTGGAGGGATTGCTCAATTTTCAGACGCTCGTCATTGATCTGACCGCCTTGGAAATCGCCAATGCGTCGCTGTTGGACGAGGCGACCGCCTGTGCGGAAGCGATGATGCTTTGCCATCGGGTCAAGCATGCGGACGGCTCCGGCGGCGCACGGAACAAGTTCTTTGTGGCGCGGGATTGCCATCCCCAGAACGTTGATATTGTGCGCACCCGGGCCGAGGCATTGGGCATTGAGGTGATGGTCGGGGACTGGCGGACGTTTGTCTGCGGGCCGGAATTCTGCGGCGTTTTGGTGCAGTATCCGGCGACGGACGGATCGGTCGCCGGCTATTCGGCCTTGGCCCAGGCGGTGCATGAGGCGGGCGCCCTGCTGGTGGTGGCCACGGATTTGCTGGCGCTGACGATGCTGCGTCCGCCCGGGGAATTCGGTGCGGATGTGGCTGTCGGCAGTTCCCAGCGTTTCGGCGTCCCGCTGGGTTACGGCGGACCGCACGCGGCTTTTTTTGCCACCCGGGACGCGTTCAAGCGCCAGATGCCCGGCCGGTTGGTGGGCGTTTCCAAAGACGTTCGCGGGCGTCCGGCATTGCGGCTTTCCTTGGGCACCCGGGAACAGCACATCCGCCGGGACAAGGCGACGTCCAACATCTGCACGGCCCAGGCCCTGCTGGCGAACATGGCCATGGCCTATGCGTGCTATCATGGTCCCGCGGGTCTGAAGGCCATCGCCGG
>JAYTHD010000176.1:0-7881 GCA_043732975.1 Verrucomicrobiota bacterium | reverse complement strand
CCAACGCTGTTCGCGCCATCCTACATAAGACCAATCAAGGGATGCAGGGGAACGGGCTGTCGGTTTTTGGTGCCTGCCGGGGTAAGTACGTTGCGCTTCTGGAAGGTGACGATTATTGGTCTTCCGGGGACAAGCTTCGGCAGCAGGTCAAGATTCTGGATGAGGATCCGGGAGTAAGCCTGGTGTTTCATCAGGCGGTGTCGGTAACCGGCACTCGTTCGCGGCCGTATCGGGCAGCAACCCACGGCGATCAGATGTTTACTTTTGCGGATTTTGCATCCCTTCGGTTGGGTGAAGTCCCGACCGCTTCGGTGATGGTGCGGAAAGCCGTCCTGAAGAATCTGCCCGACTGGTTTGCCCGCCTGCCCTTTGGTGACCTCGCGATTCTCGGATTGGCCGCCGAGGCCGGGAGACTCTGCTTTTTGGATCAATGTTGGGCGGGCTATCGCGTTCACGCCGGCGGGGCGGCGGGGCAAATGCTGTTTGGCGATACGAATCGCTTTCTGCAGAAGAACCTGCAATTCGAGGACGGGCAACTGCGACTCTTTGGGCAGATGCTCCGGCGGAATGAGCAGAACCGCGATGACCTGCGTAAATCCATGGGTGTTTTCTGCCTGAATGCCGCCTGGGCGGCGCGTTTGCTGGCCCAACCGGCGAGATCGTTGCGCTATGTTCTGCAGGCGTTTGCCGCCCAACCCCTGGCCTCGCTCCGGTCCGGAAAGTTTTGGAAAGCCCTCGCGTTTGGGGCCTTTCCCTTTGTGGACTCCCGCCGGACCAAGCATGTTGAGTCCATCGAACGGGAATTGCAGGAGCGGCGGGGGAACAGTGGTTTTTCTGACAGTTTGGCAACGATGGACTTGAAATGATTTGCAACGAGTTGGCAGCCGCGTGAATTCGCCGAGAATCCGCTTATGGAAAGCATCCTTTTAAAATTCAGTCTGACACCGGCGCCGCTGACCAAAGTCATGGGGATCTGGCTGATGGTGATCTGGTCGCTGGTACTGTTGGGCGCGCTGGCCAGCATCCGGAGTCGGGCGTTCTCCCCAAGGCAGCGTCTGCTTTGGAGCCTGGTGGTCGTCGGTGTGCCGGTTTTGGGCTTATTGGCCTATTTGCCGTTTTCTCTGTCCAAGGTGGAAAATGGGTTGGGTGCTGCCTTGGTGCCCCAGATGCCCGGCAGCCAGCGGCGGTAGAGGCCACCCATGCCATTCCCCGGAAGCCTGCTGCGGCGCCGCCCCCCTCGCTGGATCGGGCGCTGGATCATGCCTTTGGGACTCATTTCTTCGGGGCCGGTCGTGGCGCAGGATTTGTTGAATCTTCCGGCCGGGGTCGGAGCGCCGCAAATTGGTTATGGCCTGGTGGGGGAGAATTCGACCGAGCAGTTCGATGCTGGGCACCAGGACATTGAGAATCCCGGGCGCGACGGGTTCTGGGGCGGCGGCGAGGCGCTGACGTCGCCGGCAGCGGCCGGTTGGGTCCGGGATTCGCTCTTTGCTCCTTCACCAGTCAATGCCGGCCGGGCCCGGCTCACCTTGGAGAGCCCTTTGTTTTATGACTTCGGGGGATTGGTCGGTTTGCGCCAGGCGACACCGGAGAATGCCACATTCAAGGCCGGAAATTTCTACCTGAAGGTGGCTTCGGTGTCCGGATCCGTGCTGCATTCGGATAATATCAATTGGGCTCCCACCCACCCGGAAACGGGCACCATTGCCATTCTGCGGTTGGGGACGGTGGTCATGTATCAAATTGCCGACAATCTGCAACTGGCCGTCGGGGGCACGTTCATCTATTTGCCCATCGAAGGCAAGGCGGGGGTGAGTGGCTTTGGCATCCTGGATCCGCTCTATGCCTTTGCCACCCGGCCGATCTTTCGCGCCGAACTGACCTACGAGCTGCACGCCGGGGAATGGGAGGTGCGGCTGGCCAACGAATTCCGGATCATCGCGGCGTTGTCCGCACCGGCCGGACTGGGCTTCGATTTTCGCGAGCAAAGTCAGGCCGGGCAGTACGTGTTCTATGACCGGTATGCACCCGTCGGTGTTGCGGATCCATTCGTCCTGAGGGAGAATCGCACCGGCGCGTCGGCCAACCGTCTACTGCCGACCGAGACCCGGCTTACCTTAGGGGCAAACCGCAGTTATTACTGGTATGATGGAACCGTCCTTTCGCGGTTTCCCACCCGGCGGGACACGGGGTATGTGGCGCTGAATTCGGAATTGAAGGACCTTCGGTTCAAGCCCTTTGCTTTCTACAAGATTGATCGCTACGACGTGGAACAGTACAACCACCAGCAGATCCGGGGTGGGTTTCGCGGACCCGTCACCGAGAATATTGCGATCCTGGGCGATGGTGGCTATTTCTGGCAGGATGGGGTTGGCCGGCAGGGGGTGCTTTGGGACGCCCGGATCCAGCAGACGGTTTCGCCCCAGTTGAGCCACCAGATCAGTTATGGGCGATATATTACCGAGCCGTTCGGGGATTCCGAGGAGCGGGTGATGTACTCCATCCGCGATCAATTGAACTCGGTGATCAGCGTGGGCGCGAACGCCTACTCCACCCGGTTCGAGGTGCTGGACCGGAGCAGCATCCGAGGCAACCAGCGGGGTGTGAATGTCGGGATCCGCGGAGAGTTCTTTCCGGAGGGTGGCGCGGAATTGGGCGGTGGGTGGTTGCGGGAAAGCTACGACAACATGACGACCGGCAGCCGGGATACCTGGCTGGCGAGGGCCCGGCTGCGCTACAAGACCGTGGAGGCGGAGTTGGTTTATCGATTTCTGGACCGCCAATCCGTGGTCCCGGGACTGCGATACCGGGAGAATCTGGTGGCGTTCACCCTAAGCAAATACTTCTGATGTGTCCGGTCGATCATGGAGCGGAGGGTCGGGGGCTGGGCTCCCGTGGGGACTCTCCACCTTGCTTGCCGGCCCCCCCGCAAATCCGGTGGGGGGAGAGTCCCTCGAACCAGCCGCGTTGGGGACTGACTCCGTCACCGGCTGGCTCGTCAGAGACTCGCGCCACCGTACTGGTTGGGCCTCCGGCCCAAAACCGGTGGGGGGAGAGTCCTTCGAACCAGCCGCGTTGGGGCGTGACTTCGTCACCGGCTGGCTCGTCAGAGACTCCACCTTGCTTGCTGGCCCCCGGCCACAGAACAAGTGGGGCGACCGGTCACTCCCAAAAAACTTTACATCGGGCTCGTTTTCGACGGTTTGACGTCTCCGTCTCCTTCCCCAATAGTAATAAAGGATGATATTCATACGTTGCCTGGCAATGCTGGGGTTCGCCCTGAGCATCTGGGCCGCGCGGGCCGACCCGGATCAGCCGGCTTCGGCGCCAGTTCGGAAGGAGCTCCGCGAAGCCGAGCAGGCGGCGACGCAACGATTTGAAGTGGCCGAGAAAGTTCGCCGCGAGAAGGCGGAGCTCGTTCAGTCACGGGAGCTTTGGGGCCGGACGCTCGCCGACGCCAACAATCGTCTGGCCTTGGCGCAGACCGAACTGGCCAAGGCCCAGGCGCGGGGCAAGGCGACGGACATCGAACGCTGGACGCGCGAGGTCGCTGGCTGGGAGGATCGGCTCAGGACGGCTGCCGCCGAGGTGAAGGTCCTCGACGACCGGTCGCGCAACCTCGATCGTTCCGCCGCCTCCCTGGCGGCCGCCGATGCGGAGTCGGACCTGCTGGTGGCCGGTGACACTCTGGAGTTGGTCGTGGTGGAGGACAATTCCTTCAACGGCATGTATCCCATTCGTCGCGGCGGATACATCCTCATTCCGCGGGTGGGCCGGGTTTCCGTGGCCGGCAAAAACCTGGAGGCGGCCGAGAAATCCATTCAGGAAACACTGCTGAAAAACCAGATCCTGCCGTCCGCCAAGGTCATCGTCGAACGGGCGCAAGGGGGCGCCGCCGTGGCGAATAGCGTCATCCTGCTGGCGGGTGAATTCGAGAAGCCGGGTCCCTGGCCGATTCCGTCCGGCAGCATTCCGACCTTGTTGACCACCATTCTGCAATCGGGCGGCATCACCCCCAACGGGGACCTTTCCCAGGTGCGGTTGCTGCGTCTCATTGGGGGACAGCAATTGGTGGAGAGCTTTGATGTCAAGGGGATGCTGAGCGGCACCAATTTTTCGGCCGACGTTCCCGTCCGGGCGAATGACATCGTGGTCGTGCCGGGCCGGGCGAACGAGGTTTATGTGACCGGCAACGTGCGGACACCCGGCACCCTGAAGCTGGTACCCAGCGAGGAACTGAAGGCCTATTCGGCAATCCTGAAGAGTGGCGGCTTCGCCCGCTTCGCCGACGAAAAGAACACCTACATCCTGCGGGACATGGGCAATGGCGCGAAGGATAAAATCCCGGTCAACATCAAGGATATCAAAAAGGGCCATGGCGTGGATGTGAAATTGCAGAACAAGGACATCGTGGTCGTCCCGGAGCGGTTCTTCAGCTTCTAAGGTCGGTTTTCGGGCGTCTGCGTATGAGTGAAAAAACGAGCGAGGGCATCCGGGTCGAGGCACTGCTGTCGCAGTTGGACACCCTGCGGCTTCATGCCCGTCTGATGGTGCTGCTGCTGGCCCTGGGGCTGACGGGCGGATTGATTTTCTATACTTACAGCCGTTCGGTCTTTCATGCCAAGAGCCTGGTCCATGTGGTCCGCGTGGAGCGGCCCGTGGACGAACGGAATCTGCCGGCGAAGACGGTGTTCATCGACAGCAATGACAGCGCACTGCTGCAGGAATTTGGTTCGGACGAGGTCGTGCGCCGGACCGCCAAACGGCTGGGTGTGCCCAATCCGCGGGCAAAAAGTGCCTATCTCAAAAAGATCCAGGTTGACTATAATTCCAATGGCGATCTGATCGTCGAGGTGTGGCCATACACGCTCGAACTGGCGCGGGATTGGACCGCCGCCATGGTGCAGGAGTATCTGTTGTATCGGGAGGAAAAGCGTCAGGAAGCCCGCGAGGCCACTGTGCATAACCTGATCCAGGAAGGGACGCAGATTCGGAAGATCATCAGCGAGGCGCTTAATCAGGAAGTGAGTCTGAAGGACACCAACAACATGAGCCGCCTGCTGCTGGAGGTGCAGCAGTTGAATGATATTCCGCGGGAGTTGCTGGAGGTGAACCGCCGTCTGTCGCTCATGGCCAAGGCGCGCCAGACACTGGCCAATACCAATCAGGACGCGGTGGCCCGCCTTTCCCTGGTGGCCTTCATGGAGGCGAGTTCGCCGATGTTGCGGCGGCTGCAATTGATGCCGGGGCAAACGGTCTCCACGGGCGGTCCGAGCGATACCAACAACAGCACGGTGATCGTGCCGTCCATGCTGAATCCAACGGTCGCTCCCTGGGAGGACCTCGACCGGGAAAAGCGCCGCCTGCTGGGACAGATGCGCCAGTGGGAGACCACCTACGGCAGTGGGCATCCCAAGATGATCGACCTGCGCAAGCAGATCGAGAAGGTGAACCATGCCCTGGATCTGGAACTCGAGGCCGCCAACCAGCGCTTTGATCTGCAGTACGCCAACCTGCAGGAACGTCAGGTGGAACTGGAGGCACGATTGCCGGAGGTGCAGGCGACCACCCGCCGGTACGAGCAGAATCAGGCCGAGATCAAGCGCATCGGCGCCAGCAGTGCGATCTGGGATACCATTCAGGATCAGATGACGCGGTTGGTCAATGTGCTGGGTTTCTGGGGTGACAAGCAGCGGGTGGAGCTGCAGTTCATGGGACATCTGGAACTTGAGAACGGCGCCGTCGCCCCGAATCAACAGAAGATTTTCCTGGGTTCCCTGCTGTTGGGTCTCGGGTTGGCCGTCAGTTTGCCCTTCCTGTTGCGCTATCTGGACACCCGGATGACCACCCTGGCGCAGGTGGAAGAGGAGCTGGATCTTGATCCTTTGGGATTGATCCCCGAGGACATCGACATTGGCACGAAGGACGTGCGAAAGCTCAAGGAATCTGCGGCGTCGGTGAACGAGAATTTCCGGCTGGTGAGGAGCAACCTGATGTTGCGCTTCCATGGCCGCGAGACGCCCCAGGTGATCCTCATCGCCAGCGCGCTGCCCGGCGAGGGCAAGAGCACCGTGGTGGTGCACATGGCGCGGTCCTTTGCCGAGAAGGGCGAGGCGACGCTGATGGTGGACGCGGATCTGTATCGCGGGCGGTTGCATCGGGTCTTTGAGGTGGCCGCCTCTCCGGGCTTCAGCGAGGTCATCCGGCAGCAGGCGACGGCGGTGGATTGCTGCCTTTCGGTGGGCGAGAATCTGTCGCTGATGCCCTGTGGCAAGCGCGACACCGGGCACTCCACCCGGATTGATTCCCAGGAATTTACCGAATCCATGCGCGCCCTGCGGGCCCGTTACAAGCATATTTTCTTGGACAGTCCGCCCATCCTTGGTCTCTCGGAAGTGAGCCTGCTGCAACCCCATGTGGATGGCGTCATCGTGGTTTTCTCGTGCAAGAGCACCACCCGGATGGCGGCCGAGGACGCGGTGGAAACGCTCCGGGCCAACGGGGCGAAAATTTACGGCTTTCTCCTGAACCGGGCGGACATGTCCTCCCTGCAATCGCGCTACCGGTATTATTACTATTCGAAGGATTACTATTCGAAATATGCGGAAGCGGGAGCGCAGGCGGCCACACTTCGGTGAGCTGGCTTCCAAGAGTGAAGCAAGGGGGGGCGATTGGTGGAAGAAATCGGTGGGCCGAGAGTCCCTCGAGGCTACCGCGTTGGGAACCTGACTTCGTCACCTGCTAGCTCGACAGAGTCTCGCTCCACCTGGCCGAAGGGATACTCGCGAGGAATCTCGTACCACCGACTAACATCCTATTACCAGCTCATGCACTCACGTTCCCCACGAGTCACGGTGATTGTTCCAGCCTACAATTATGCCCAATTTCTGCCCTTGGCGATCCGTTCGGTGCTGCGGCAGTCGTGTCCGGATTGGGAACTTTTGATCGTGGACGATGGTTCGACGGACAATACGGCTGAGGTGGTTCAACCCTTTGTGCAGTCGGACGGGCGGGTGCGTTACCTGCACCAGAAGAATGCGGGACTTTCGGCGGCGCGGAACACCGGGATCCGAAATGCCCGTGCGTCGTTCGTGGCTCTGCTGGATGCCGATGATGAATGGGAGCCGGAGTTTCTGGAGCGGGGATTGGCGGCCTTCGGGCGTCTGCCGGCGGGATTTGGTCTGGTGGCCACGGCCAGCCGGTTGATGGATGCGGCGGGGCAGTTGATGCCGGCCTCGGATCGGGGGATGAAGTGCGAGCGGGAGATATTGCCGGAGGAGTTGATTCTCAAGAACCGGTTTGCCGCGGATGCGGTCTTGATTCGTCGCGAGGTTTTCGAGGCCTGCGGGATGTTTGATGAGACGCTGCGCAGTTCGGAGGATCGCGACATGTGGATTCGCGTGGCGCGCCGGTTCCGGATTCTTTGGCGGCCGGAAGTTCTCGTCCGGGTGCGGCGGCACGGCGACAACATGAGCGGGAACTGCGACCGGATGCGGGACAACATTCGCAAGGTGCTGCGGAAGACCCGCTCCGGGCAGGGCCGGGAACAGCGGCGGCTGTTCTGGCTGCGCGTGGCGGCCTATGATCGCGTCCAAAGCGCGTGGATGCTTTATCCGAATGGCCGGCGGTGGGAAGCGATGGGGAGCGTGCTCGTGTCGCTGCTACTCTGGCCCTTTTTCCTGCGCCCGGCGGCATTGGGCGAGCCCGTGTTTTTTCGGATTCGCAGCCTGGCGCGGTTTGCGCTTCGACCGCGGCCGGGCCGCCTGCCGGGCGTCCGCCAAAGCCCGGCGCCGGCGGTGGGGAGCGCCGCGGAATGAGCGGCCAACCCGGGGATGAGGGTGGACGCCTCCGCGTTCTCCATGTGGTGTTCTCGCTGGAGAC
>JAYTHD010000175.1:0-3253 GCA_043732975.1 Verrucomicrobiota bacterium | reverse complement strand
TGGCGCCCGGTCTCGCGTGGGACAAGCCGGCGACCAACAGCCACGTGCAGGCGATCCTTAAATTGGCCAATCTTACCGGAGAGAATCCCACCAATTACTACGCGTTGCACGAACGGGCCCGGACTCTGATCCAGGAGAAGAAATGGGGGGAAGCCCGCGAACCGTTGACGACGCTGACCCGATTCTTTCCGATGGAACGGGGGCCGGACAGCAGTTGGGCCCGGTTGGCCGAGGTGCACCGGGGCCTGGGTGACACCAATGCCGAGATCCAGGCGCTGACCAAGTGGACGGAGATTGACGATGAGGCCCAGGCCGGCTACCAGCGGCTGATGGAACTGTCGGTGGAGCGTGGTGATTGGGTCACCGTGCGGCGCAACGCGGAGCGGTGCCTGGCCATCAATCCGCTCCTCGGCGCGCCGTACCAGCAACTGGCCCGCGCACAGATCGCGTTGAACCAGCCGGCGGCGGCGATCGGTTCCCTGGAAACAGTGCTGAAGTTGGATCCCGGCGATCCGGCGGATACCCATTTCCAACTGGCGCAATTGCTGGCGCCCACGAATCAGCCCGCCGCCCGCCGGCATGTATTGCAGGCGCTGGAGGAGGCTCCCCGGCACCGGGAAGCGCTGCGATTGTTGAGTCGTCTGCAAACCTCCGTGCAACCAAAACCCGTCCAGGAGGTCAAGTAGTTGGAAACTCGTGAGCATGGATCCGAAAAGCGCACGCCGTGATCCGCGGCCAATCTGGCGGCGGGCGGCGTGGCGTCGAAGGATCCGGCCGGGGGTCGCCGCACCCGGGCCCCGCCCGGGCGGTGTCCCTTCAAGTGGCTGGTGGGGCGGGCGCCACTGAATGGAACCCCATGCGATTGGTGTCGAAAAAACACGGTTGGGTCGCGTTCTTGGCCCTGGCCCTTGCGGTGCTGGGCCAGCGAAATCGGGGATGGAGCGGCTGGCGGGAATCCGACGTGCCCGATTCGGCGCGGACGCCCCGGGAGGTTGACAGTCACAGCACCGGCACCCCGATGTGGCACAATCCCGAACCGTTTGATCGTGACGTGTTCACTTTTGCCCGGATTCAATATGATCAGGGCGGACGCGGCGGGCGTGGCGGATGGACGACCGATACCCCGGACAGCGATCTCAATTTCTCCTATCGACTCCAGCAGATGACTTCGATCCGGGTGAATCCGGACGGCCGGTATCTCCGCCTGACGGATCCGGAATTGGTCGATTATCCCTTCATTTACATCGTCGAACCGGGCGGACTGTCTCTGTCCGGGGACGAGATTGCCGCCCTGCGGCGGTATCTGCTCAATGGCGGCTTCCTGATGCTGGACGATTTTTGGGGTGAAAACGAATGGCTGAACGTGGAGGAGGTCCTGGCCGAAGTGTTTCCGGACCGGCCGTTTTTTGAGCTACCCCTCGATCATCCTTTGTATAGCGGTGTGTTTGCCATAAAAAGCAAAGGGCAGGTACCCAACATCCGCCTCGGCATCCGGAGCGAATACACCCATGTCACCTGGGAACGAGCGGATGCCACGGTGGTTCATCATCGCGGGATCAATGATGATCACGGCCGGTTGATGGTGTTGGCGACGCATAACACCGACAATGGGGACGGCTGGGAACGCGAGGGGGAGAGCGACTATTATTTCCACAATTTTTCCGAGAAAATCTCCTATCCTCTGGGGATCAATCTCATTTACTACCTCATGACTCACTGAGCGCCGACGTCGATCTGTCGCGCGAATTTCTATTGTACGAATTATGGAAGCACCGATTGCCCCGAACCCGCCGCCCACGGCCGTTCCTCCGCCCATACCCGAATCGACGGCCATCCCTCCCGTGCCCATGCCGCCGCCCACGGACCTGGAGTTGGTGGACCGCCTGGCGGAGGGACGGGTGCAGATCGAGCAGGAACTGGGCAAGGCGATTGTGGGCCAGCGCGCGGTGATTGAACAGATTCTGGTGGCGCTGTTTGCCGGTGGACATTGTCTGATCACCGGCGCACCGGGACTGGCCAAAACCCTGCTCGTGAAATCCATCGCTGAAGTTTTCCACCTCAATTTCCAGCGCATCCAATTCACCCCGGACCTCATGCCGGCCGACATTACCGGCACGGAAATCCTGCAGGACCGTGGCGGTGTGCGGACCCTCACTTTTGTGCGCGGACCCATTTTCGCCAACCTGCTGCTGGCCGATGAAATCAATCGGACGCCACCGAAAACCCAGGCCGCCTTGTTGGAAGCCATGCAGGAGCATCAGGTCACGGCCGCGGGTGTGCGGCACAAGTTGGAAGAGCCGTTCTTTGTGTTGGCGACCCAGAACCCCATCGAAATGGAGGGTACCTATCCGCTGCCCGAAGCTCAATTGGATCGCTTCATGCTTAACGTCGTGATGGACTACCTGCCGGAGGCGGAGGAAGTGGAGGTCGTCCTGCGCACGACCAGTCGCCGGGGAGAAGCCATTCAAGCACTCTTCTCCGGGCAGGATATCCAGAAATATCACCAACTGGTCCGCCAGGTGCCCGTGGCCGAGGAGATCGCCCGCTACGCCGTGCGACTCGCCGCCGCATCGCGTCCACGGCAACCCGGGAGTCCGGACTACGTGAAGGACTGGGTTACCTGGGGCGCAGGCACGCGGGCGGGGCAGAATCTGATTCTGGGGGCGAAGTCACGGGTGCTGCTCCAGGGCCGCACCCATGTCACGGTCGACGATGTCCGGGCGTTGGCGCTGCCGGTGTTGCGCCACCGGATTTTGCTGAATTACCGCGCCGAGGCGGATGGCATCCAAGTGGAGGAATTGATCCGGCGTCTGCTCGAAACCGTGGTGGCACCGCTGACCTAGGGTGGTGCGCGGTTGTTGCCGAAATCACGCCCCGGGCCTCCACTCACTCCTGCTCCATGCCGACCCCGACGCCATCCGCCCCGGTTCTGAGGTTCATCGACCCGAAGACGTTGATGCGCATCCGGAGCCTGGAATTGCGGGCCCGGGCGGTGGTGGAGGGCATGTGGAGCGGGATGCATCGCAGTCCGTTTCATGGATTCTCCGCGGAATTCACGGAGTATCGGCAATATTCCGAGGGGGACGATCCGCGCTATCTGGACTGGCGGCTTTACGGGCGGAGCGACCGTTATTTCATCAAGAAATATGAAGAGGAAACGAATCTCCGTTTTCAGTTGGTGGTGGACCAGAGCCGCTCCATGGCCTTTGGCTCCGGGGCGGTGACGAAGGCGGAATATGCCGCGACGCTGGCG